>CANHYD010000039.1 GCA_947464705.1 Verrucomicrobiota bacterium
AGATGCGTGGTTACCCGAACAATTCTACCGCGTGGTTGCCGTTCGCCCATGAAGCGGATTCGGTCCATGGCGATGCGGTGCCCGGAACGGGCCTTCACGCTGATCGAACTCCTGGTGGTGATCGCCATCATCGCCATTCTGGCGGCACTCACACTGCCGAGCCTGGTGCGATCACGCGCGGCAGCCCGGGCAACCGTCTGCAGTTCCAACCTCCGGCAAGTGGGACTGGCGACCCAACTCTACTGGGACGACCACGGAGGCATCGCGTTTTTGGAACGAGGTGCGCGCACCAACAACGGATGGAACTACTGGTTCGGGTGGCTGGAAGATGGTGCTGAAGGGCAACGCCGATTCGACCCGACCACCGGGGCCCTATGGCCCTACCTCCAGTCGCGCGGTGTCGAGGTCTGCCCGGCCCTCAACCGGGCGAATACCCGCTTCAAAGCCAAGGCCCGTGGAGCGGCCTTCGGTTACGGCTACAACCTAAGAGTGGGAACCCGAGGGTCTTGCGGGATCACGATCGCCACGCTGCGGTCTCCCGCAGGGTGTGCGATTTTCGCCGACTGTGCTCAGATCAACGACTTCCAGGCCCCGGCGTCTTCAGACCACCCGTTGTTGGAGGAGTTTTACTACTTCGACCTCGAGGGACCAACCGTCCACTTCCGGCACTCCCGTCGCGCTGAAACCTGGTTCGCTGACGGCCATGTCGCCGGAACCCTCCCTGCCCCCGGCTCCGAAGACTCCCGAATGCCCGAAGAACATGTCGCCCGTCTGCCCGCCGAATGGATTTTGCCCTGATCCGAAAGAATCCGTCACGGCATCCCTTGCCTCCCAATTGAATCGTTCCGGCCGAGCTCAAAGCCAACGGGGTGCCCTCGTTTCCAAGAGCACCCCGTTTCGGAGACTGAATGAAGGATCAGCCCATCCCGCTCACTTCAGGACGGCATTGTGGAACTCCAGCCAGTCGTCGAGGTCGTTGAGGCTGATGGCATCGGGCTTGACGGTTCCATTGTCGGGGATTCCGTTGGCAGCCAAGATCGACTTGCGAACTTCCGGCGTATGGATGTAGCCGGCGATGGACACGTTCAGCTGATGGATATTGCCCGGGGTCAGGTTCACACCGGGCTGCTTCTGGATCCATGCCTCAAACTGGGGATAAGTGGGGCGGTGCTCCACGATGAACTTCCGAACGGACTCGGTGTCCAAGCCCAAGGCGCCGAGCACCATGGAGTCGTAGCCTTTGGAGAGGGCCGGATAACCCGGGGCGACCTTGCTGCGGGCCTCCAGTGAGGCTTTAAGCCACAGGCGCGGCAAGTGGAGGACTCCCAGCGGACCGGCAACGCCGGAGCTGATCAGGGGGACGTAGGTGGTGCTCATAGGTTCGAATTCTTGAACTCCGAACAAGCTAGGAAGCCGTCGGTGGCCCGGTCAAATGTCATTCTGATAAGCCAGCCAGAGAAAAGCCCTGCATTGCCTTGAGAGCATCCGCTGACGACGCTGCGCCCGTGAACTGCCACGAGACCCGAGTCCTTCCGGGCTAGTCCCCTGGCAACCGAATCCTTTTGCCCAAGTCTATGACGCTCTTTGAACGCATCATCGCCCGCCAAATCCCGGCCAAGATCCTTTATGAAGACGATCAGGTGGTGGCCGTCCACGATATTCAGCCGCAAGCTCCGGTCCATGTGCTGGTGATCCCCAAAAAGCCCATCGCGCGTATCGGCGAAGCGTTGCCCGAAGACCAGTCCCTCTTGGGACATCTGTTGCTCAAGGCCGCGGATGTGGCCCGCACCCTGGGGCTTGAGTCCAGCGGGTATCGCCTGGTGATCAACCATGGCCGCGACGGTGGGGAGAGTGTCCCTCACCTGCATTGCCACCTGCTCGGAAAGCGCCCCATGAATTGGCCCCCGGGCTGAACCGGAACTGCCGGCACGCTTCAGCACGTACCGAAGCGGTACTCGGTGCGACTCGCGAACACCTCGCCCGGACGCAAGACGCAAGACGGGAACCCCGGATGATGGATGGCATCCGGAAAATTCTGCGTCTCCAGGCAGAATCCGCCGTGCTTCGAAACCGGCACCCCGCCGGTGCAGACCAAACCCTCGGGGCATCGGTTGAAAGTCCACAACTGGACACCCGGCTGGGTCGTATGGCACTCCATCGTCCGCCCGTGGCTGCGCTCAAACACACGCGCCGCCAAACCCAGTCCTTTACCTCCATGACGCAGGACAAAGTTGTGATCGTAACCCGGCGGGGTGAGGCCGGTGTTCATTCCGCGAGCGCCGATGGCGGTGGGCTGGGTGAAGTCCAAGGCGCTTCCGCGGACGGGCAAAAGCTTACCCGTCGGAATAAGCCCTGAGTCCACTTCGGTCGCCTGATCGGCGGCGATCTCCAACTCGTGGGAGAGCACATCACCCTGCCCCGCCAAATTGAAGAAACTGTGGTTGGTGAGGTTCAAAATGGTGGGAGCATCGGTGGTGGCCCGATAATCAATACGCCACACGTCATCGCGGGTCAGGGTGTAGGTCACCGTAACAGTGAGGGCTCCCGGGTAACCTTCCTCGCCATCCGGACTGGTGTAGGTCAGATCCACCGAAACCGCGTCCTGGGTGGTTTGAATGGGGCCCGCTTTCCAGAGCTTCTTGTCGAAGCCCACCACCCCTCCGTGCAGATGATTCGCCCCGTTGTTGGTGGCCAGCACGTAGTCCTTGCCGTCGAGTGAAAAGCGTCCCTTGGCGATCCGGTTGGCGAAGCGACCGGCGATGCATCCGAAGAAGGGGTGCCCTTGGAGATATCGGGCCAGAGTGTCAAAACCCAGGACGACATTTCCCAACTTGCCGTGACGGTCCCGAGTATGGAGTTCAGTCACCAACAATCCGTAGTTGGTGAACTTCAGCGTGGTTCCGTTGGAATTGCGGAAGATGAACTGGTGGGCCTCGCGGCCATCAGGCAGCGAACCAAAGACATTGCATTCGGAGGTCATGGGAGAGTTTTCAGATCGATCGCCAGAATCATTCCGGGATTCACCGCCCGGTGGAAATGCTGAAGCGGTCTAGCAAACGAGGGGCGACGCGATCAGCGCGCCTCGCATCGGCAAGACCTGGCAACGCAGAACGGAAGGATTCATGGCCGAACGTTCTTCAGGATCTCCAGCGAACTGGCGAACGCAAAGCCAGTTTTCGCGGGCCACCACGTCGCGCTGGGACTCCCATGAAAAGGCCGGAGCCTCCCTCTCGGGACGACTCCGGCCTCCCTGAATCACCCCATTGGGTGATACCGCGCTCAGCGAATGAATTCGTTGAAGGTGGCTTCCAAGAGCTCTTGGCGACCCGATTCGAGCCCAGAAACATTGCCCAAAGCCAGTGCGTGCTTCTCGCAGTCGGCGAAGGACGCCTTGCCCGCCTCGATCTTGGCGCCAATGCCGGAGTCCCAGGTGCGGTAGCGGTTCTTGACGAAGGCGTCGATGCGGCCGTCCTTGCGGATGGCTGCGGCGATCTTCAGACCACGAGCAAAGGTGTCCATGCCCGCGATGTGGGCGATGAACAGGTCGTCGGTCTGGAAACTCTCGCGGCGCACCTTGGCGTCGAAATTCACGCCGCCCGTCGTGAAGCCACCGTACTTCAGCACGGTGAGCATGGTCTTGGCCGTCAGATACAGGTCGGTGGGGAATTGATCCGTGTCCCAGCCCAAGAAGTAATCGCCCATGTTGGCATCGATGGACCCCAGCGCACCCGCTGCACCCGCGACCTCGAGTTCATGCTCCATGGTCTTTCCGGCCAGCCAAGCGTGGTTGACCTCGATGTTCAGTTTGAAGTGCTCGAGCAAGTCGTACTCCCGGAGGAAGTTGAGGCACGAGGCCGCGTCGCTGTCGTACTGATGGCGCGTCGGCTCCTTGGGCTTGGGCTCGATGTAGAACGGGCTCTTGAAACCGATCTTCTTCTTGTAGTCGACCGCCATGTGCAGGAACTGCCCCAAGTGGTCCAACTCACGCTTCATGTCGGTATTCAGCAGCGTGGCATACCCTTCGCGCCCGCCCCAGAACACGTAGCCCTGACCGCCGAGCTCATGGGTCCACTCCATGGCCTTCTTAACCTGTGCCGCGGCAAAGCAGAAGGCGTCTGCGTTGCAGCTCGTGGCCGCTCCGTGCATGTAGCGCGGGTGGACAAAATTCTGGGCAGTTCCCCAGAGGAGCCCGATACCCGTGTCTTTCTGGAGCTTCTTCAGTTCGTTGCCGACGGCATCGAATTGGGCGTTGGCCTCCTTGAGATTCTTGCCGTGGGAGCCCAGGTCCCGGTCATGCCACGCGTAATAGGAAACGCCCAGCTTCGAAGCGAACTCGAAGAATGCCCGTGCCCGAGTGATGGCGTCCTTGGTGGAGCACTCGCCGGTGTTCCAGGAGCGATCGGCGGTTCCCCAGCCGAACATGTCGCCACCGGTTCCGCGCATGGTGTGCCAATAGACCGCGGCGAAGCGCATGTGGTCGCGCATCGTCTTGCCCTCGACCACCTCATCCGCATTGAAGTGCTTGAAAGCCAGGGGATTCTTGGAATCCGGACCTTCATAGGCGATCCGGCCAATCTTGGGGAAGAACTGCTTGCTCATGTTGATTTGGAAAAAGGACGGGGAAAACTACGCACCACCCCAGACCATGGGAAGCGGTTAAAATCAACCACCGGAGACTCTTGAGGACTGGAAGTGTTCACGGAAGAGTTGACGAACTGGCTCCGCGTATTGCGGAGGATAGCGCCCGCTAAGATCCGATGGAATCACCCTGTCCGGGACACCCGCCCAGTGGCTGCTCCAACAGGGTGATACTCTATCCACGGAATGGACAGGACCACTGCTAGACGGATCGTTCCGGCTTCCAGTCGAAAACCAGTTGGTGCCCGCGATTTTCGACCAAACCACTGACCCCGAGCCCCAGCAATCGCAAGGGCCGGTGAACCAACTGGTGCCGCGCCAACAGCCAACACGCCAACCGATACAAATCCCGGGCTGCCGCCACCGGTTCGTCTACAGAAAATTGCCGTGTCAGAGTCGAGAAGTCGCTGTAGCGCACCTTGACCTGGACGGTCTGAGCCGAGATCCCATGGCGCTGCAACTTCGCGGACAGTTCATCGGCCTGCTCCCTCAGAATGCTCCGCAATACGGGGCGATCGGCGGTGTCTTGGGAAAAGGTGTTCTCACTACTGATGCTCTTGATGGTGTCATCTTGGGAAAGCGGCCGTTCATCGATTCCCAGCGCGAACGACTTGAGGACAGGTCCCCATGCTCCCACCAACGCCTTCAGATCACCGGGATAATCCTGGATGTCTCCCACGGTGCGGACCCCGGCTTTCTGCAGCACCTCCTCGGTCACCCGTCCCACCCCGTGCAAGGTTCGTGCCGGCAGGGGGCGCAGGAATGCCGCCCGATCCCGGTTGGGAATCAGCAGCAATCCGTCCGGTTTTCCCCAGTCGCTGGCCACCTTGGCCATGAGCTTGTTGGAGGCGATGCCGATGCTGGCGGTGAGCTGACGCTCGGAGCGAATGCGGGCCTTGAGTTCGCGAGCCCATTGGACGGCCGACACCAGTGCCTCCTCGGCGTCCAACGAGGGATTCAGGCTTGAGGCATCCAGATAAGCCTCGTCCACCGAAACCTGCTCCACCTCCACACCACTGGCTCCCACCAATCCAAAAATAGCGCGCGACTCCTCCCGGTAGCGATCCATACGAGGCGTCAAAAAAACACCGTGTGGGCACAGGCGACCGGCCGTGCGACTGGGCATCGCTGACCGGACTCCGAATCGACGAGCCTCGTAGCTCGCCGCGCACACCACCCCACGCGACGACGGTGAACCGCCGACAATAACCGGAAGCCCCTTCAGATCAGGACGGTCGCGCTGCTCCACCGCGGCGAAGAAGGCGTCCATGTCCAGATGCAGGATGACCCGGGCTGTCTCCATGCTCTGGTCCCGAAAATGCCGCTTCGTTTCAGCGTTTCTTGGAGGTGAACCCCTTGGGCAGGTTCGAATCCCCAGAATCCGATCCCGGTTCCGGCTCCGACTGCGCGAGGGGAGCCACCTGGTCTTCAGGAATCCCCAGTCGCACCCGGGCCTTCTTGGCCGCCCCGGTGTCCGGATAGTCCCGGATGATCCGCTCCAACCAGGCCATGGCCTTCTCGGGCTGATTCATTTTTCCGGAATACAAATTGGCCAAATGAATGGCGGTCCAACCCCATTTCTCGCGACTGAGTCGTTTGCCCAAAACTTCTTCCAACTCCAGCGAGGCAGCCACGTAGTTGTGGAGATCCTTCTCGTAGATCTCGGCGATACGGATGGCGGCGTACTGTTCCGAGGGATTCTTGTCGAGGTACTCGCGCATCATCCGGATTGCTTCGAGGGGATTCCCATTGGCCCATTCGGCCTCGGCTTCCTCATATTCGGCATCGGTGGTCCCCGGAGCATTCTCGGCAAAGAGCACATCACTGGTCCGTCGAGAGAACCAACGCGCCACTTCCCAGGCCATCAGGCCAGCCAAACCCAACAGCGACGCAACAAATCCACCCATCCAGAGAAAACTCCGGCTCTTGTCTGGCGCCTTGGCGGGCGCGGCCTTGGGTTGGGAGCCTGTTTTAACCGGGGTGACGTTGGTGCCTGTGGTTGCGATTCCACCGCTGAGGGAGTTGGTCAAAGCGGTGCTGGCGGCCCCATTGGTGGTAGTCGCCAGCGAATCCGGCGCCGCTTCGGCGGACGGCTCCTGGGCAGACTCGGTGGTCTCCAGTCCCGCACGCTTGACCTCCACCGCGGAGAAATCCGAGCGAAACCGCTGCAGGCACAGCGAGGCGAGCAAGAACAATGACAAGGCGGCGATTCCCTTGATCCAAGTGGTCATCTGTGGGGCCGTGTTACCGCCCCACCGCCGATTCGAAAAGGGGAAAGCGCTCTCGGGTTCAAGATCCGCGAGCGAACTCGGCGCTTCCCGCTTGAAGGAGCCCCCCTGTTCAAGGCCTGCTGAACCCAACGCCATGGAATGGTTCCAGACCCCCGAATTCAATTCGCCTGCCGAGCCGTTGGCTTGGGACGAAGCATTTCTCGAGCGAGCGGAGTCGGGTGAAGGCGGCGAGGCCCTTTGGTTCTGGGAATCTCCCTCCCCCTCTGTCGTTCTGGGATACGGCCAGCAGGCTGCCGTCGAGGCCGACTTGGAATCCTGCGCTCACCACGGCGTGCCAGTGCTGCGTCGCTGCAGCGGCGGTGGGGCCGTGCTGCAAGGGCCGGGCTGCTGGAATTATGGACTGGTTTTGCGCATTCCCGAATCGGGGCCCGTGGCCTCGATCACGGGTGCCAACGAGTGGATCATGGAACGGAACTGCCACCTCCTGCAGGAGTTGCTAGATCAGCCCGTCACCGTGGAGGGGCACACAGACCTGGCAGTCCAGGGACGGAAATGTTCGGGCAATGCCCAACGCCGGAAACGACACCACCTACTCTTCCACGGAACCCTACTGTACGATTTCCCGCTGAGTCTCATCCCGAGATTCCTCCGGTTTCCCTCCGCTCAGCCGGGCTACCGGCAAAGTCGCGATCACCTGGCGTTTGTCCGGAATGTGCCCGTCACTCCGCAACGTTTGTGTGAGCGCTGGATCCGCGGCTGGGGAGCCGAACCAGCCCAATCCCCGTTCCCGATCGAGCGAACGCAAGCAGCCTTGTCCGCCCGATACGGAGACCCGGAATGGCATTCGCGGCGCTGACCCACGAGAGATGTCCTACGCGGGGAGCGCCGGTCGGATGATGGAGAGCAAGGCTTCAACCTCCGGCCACGATCCGCACGATCTCGAGACGGTCTTCGGCCGCGAGGGCACGCTCGACGAACTCGGAAGGAGCCACAGCCTCTCCATTGTGTTCCACGACCACACTGCGAGGGAGCAACGCTCGACGCACCAGGAACTGCTCGATGGTGCACGGAAACTCGGTCGGAACGGTTTCGCCATTGGCGATCACGAACATGGCCAGAGGGTGTTCTGGTGGCCACGAAAGTAAAGCCGGCGACGTCCTTCAGAAACAAACCGCCTCCAGATGGCCTGCCCTGACACCCCGATGCTTCCCCATATTTCGCTTCGGCCTTGCCCCCCTTAGGCACTACGTTTCGGCCGTGTCGCCGGATCCCATCCTTTCCCTCGACCTTCCCGGAATCACCAAGGTGAAGTCCGGCAAGGTGCGTGAAGTCTTCGACCTGGGAGATTCCCTCCTCTTCGTAGCCACCGACCGGATTTCTGCCTTCGACTGCGTCATGCCCAATGGCATCCCCAGAAAGGGCGAAGTCCTGACGCAAATCTCCCATTTCTGGTTCGACCAGACCGAGAACTGGCTCCCCAACCATCGATTGCTCAAGGCCATAGATCCTCTGCCCGAGCGATTGAAGCCATTTGCTTCGGTCTTGAATGGCCGCAGCATGATCGTTCGGAAAACTCAACCGTTGCCCATAGAATGCGTGGTGCGTGGTTACCTATCGGGATCCGGTTGGAAGGAATACCAGAAATCTGGATCGGTCTGCGGCATTGCGCTACCGCCCGGACTGGTGGAGTCGTCGGAGCTGCCAGAGCCCATCTTCACACCCGCGACCAAGGCCGAATCCGGCCACGATGAAAACATCTCATTCGAAGAAGCCTCCCGCCTGACCGGACCCGCGATAGCCCAACAGGCCCGCGACCTGAGCCTGAAACTGTACCGGTTTGCCCGCGATTACGCCCGGACCCGCGGCATCCTCATTGCAGATACCAAGTTCGAATTCGGACTGGTCGATGGAACGCTCATCCTCATCGATGAGGTGCTCACCCCGGATTCCTCGCGATTCTGGCCGGCGGAGCACTACGCACCTGGCCGTGGACAACCCAGCTTCGACAAGCAATTCGTTCGCGACCACCTCGAAACCCTCGACTGGGACAAGACCCCTCCGGCACCAGCTCTTCCGTCCGAAATCGTGGCCAAGACCCAGGCGAAATACCTGGAAGCCTACCGGTTGCTGACAGGTGCCTCGCTCTGATTTTCTCTGGTCCAGATTCCCATGCTCAAGGCTCCTACCCTGAAAGATCCCCTGCGCACCGACGGCCGCTTCGCCATCGTCTGCTCCCGGTACAATTCCGAGTACACCGAGCCAATGCTCGATGCAGCCCGGTCGGTGTTAGAGGCAGCAGGCGCCTCGGCCGTGGAAATTGTTCGGGTGCCAGGCGCGTTTGAGATCCCGATGGCCGCCTCGGCGCTGGCTCGACGCCAACGGAGCCCGGTGCGGGCCATTGTTTGTTTGGGAGTCCTCTGGCAGGGCGAAACGTCACACGCCGAGCAAATCGGCAGCGCCGTCACCCGGGCCCTGATGGAGATCAGTCTCGCCACCGGGATTCCTTGCATCCATGAGGTTCTGACCGTCCAGACAGAGAAGCAGGCCCAACAGCGCTGCATCGACCCAGGCTCCAATCGCGGCATCGAAGCCGCCCACGCAGCCCTCGAAATCGCCGAAGCGCTGGCCAGCATCCAATCACCCGGTTCACGACGCCAAACCGGCTAACCGGATCTCCGCATGACCCCGAACCGATCCCCCATTTCATCGGACCGCCTCACCGTGGGTCTTGCCGTCACCATTCTCGGTCTGGACCAACTGACCAAATGGATGGTGATGCGTTGGATGGAATTCGGAGCCGAACAAACGATTCTCGAGGGCTTCTTCAAATTGGTGCATTGGGGCAATACCGGGGCGGCTTGGAGCATCTTTCGACACCACAACAACTGGCTCGCCGTGTTTTCGAGCATCGCCATGCTCGCGCTGTGGCGCTGGCGCCGTCACTTCGAGTACCACCACCGTCTGGGACAAATCGCCCTGGGTTTACTCTTCGGGGGTATCGTCGGGAACCTGCTCGATCGCATCAGGCATGAGCACGTGGTGGATTTTCTCCGGTTCTATTGGAACCGTCGCAGCGGCGCTGAAATCGGCTTTCCGGCCTTCAACGTGGCCGACTCGGCGATTTGCACGGCAGTCGCCATCCTTCTGATCCTATCCTGGCAGGCCGAGACGGTTTCCCACTCCGGAAAGCCGGTTGGCGGCGAAACGCCGAAATGAGCCCAATAATCCTCACCGGCCCCACGGCCTCCGGTAAGTCTGCCGTGGCCCTCGAGTTGGCACTCCGGCTCGGCGGCGAGATCATCTCGGTGGACTCCATGCAGGTTTATCGGGGCTTGGACATCGGCACCGCCAAACCTTCCACCGCGGAGCGAGCGCAAGTCGCCCACCATCTGCTCGATGTCGTGGGTCTGGATGAATCCTTCGATGCCGCCCGATTCGTCCACTCGGCGACGAGGGCCATCCAAGACATCGAAAGTCGGAACCGCACCGCCATCCTCTGCGGCGGAACCGGTCTGTACTTCAACGCTTGGCTGGGCGGACTGGGCTCGGCTCCTCCTCCCGATCCAATCCTTCGGGCCGAACTCGAAGCGGCCACCACCGCGGAATTGCTGGACGAACTCGCCCGCAAGGATCCGGTCACTCTCGACCAGATCGACCTTCAAAATCGCCGCCGCCTGGTCCGGGCCGTGGAGGTCATCCGAATCACGGGACAACCCTTTTCAGTCCAGCGGGCCCGTTGGCCTGAACAGGGCGGCACACTCACGACCGGTCGCGCATTTGGGATCCAGCGCGATCGACAAGACCTGGTCCGCAGAATCCACGAGCGGGTGGACCGGATGTTCCAGGCCGGACTGGTTCAGGAAACCCGAGAACTCCTCAAACAAGGTCTCCAGGGAAATCGCACCGCATTGCAAGCCATCGGATACCGGCAGGTGGTTGAGCACTTGGACGGGTCGCCATCGCTGCGCGAGACCGTCGAGCGGGTCCAGACCAAGACACGGCAATTTGCCAAACGCCAAATGACCTGGATGCAGGGACAACTGGACCTGGCGTGGTTGGAGGTGGGAACGAATGAATCGCCCGCTCAGACCGCAGAGCGAATCCTTAAGACTCTGCTCCCGGCTTAGCCGGAACGTCGCTCTTGGCACAGAAGACGCCGCCAGGACGAACGACCCAACTGAATCGTTCCGGCTTGGCATTGTCCGGGCTGCTCCCCAGATCGGGTAATTTCCCCGAAAGCGCCCACGTCTGCGGTGCCGGACCGCTCGGAGAGCGGTCCCTACCTCAGAGGTCTTTGGGTGACATCCAAGGGCGCACCACCGGAGGCCTTCGGGCGATATTTGAGGTCGTACAGAAGGCTGAGCATTCTCAGGGGAGCTCTCTGGGTAGGGCGATTTCCCCGAAAGCGCCAACGTC
>CANHYD010000040.1 GCA_947464705.1 Verrucomicrobiota bacterium
GCCTTCCTTTCGACCATCAACTCGGTCACCAAGCGCATCATCACCATCGAAGAACCGGTGGAATATGAGCTCAAGGGCATCAACCAGATCCCGGTGCGTTCGGACATCGGGCTGACCTTCGCGGTGGGGCTGCGTCACATTCTCCGTCAAGATCCCAACGTGGTCATGGTCGGTGAAATTCGTGACACCGAGACCGCCGAGATCGCTATTCGGGCCTCGCTGACCGGTCACCTGGTCTTCAGTACCCTACACACCAACGATGCGGCGAGCGCCTTCACCCGATTGATTGACATGGGGATCGAGCCGTTCCTGGTTGCTTCCTCGGTGGAGGCCATCATGGCCCAGCGCCTTGTCCGGACCATTTGCTCGAGTTGTTCCCAGCCCCAGAAGATCGACCGCGACTACCTCATCAAGGTGGGTTTTCCGGAGGACGAGATCGATTCCACCGTCTTCCGCAAGGGAGTAGGTTGCGAAGCCTGCCGTCAGTTGGGGTATCAGGGACGCACTGGTATCCATGAGCTGTTGGTGGTCACCGAGGCGATCCGGCCTCTGGTGATGAACCGAGTCTCGGCCGCGACGTTGGCGGACATCGCCCGCAAGCAAGGCATGCGAACCCTCCGTCAGGATGGGTGGACCAAGGTCAAGGCGGGTGTCACGACCGTCGAAGAGGTTCTTCGTGTCACGCAGAACGAAGAACATGTGAAGGCACTTGCCGGAAACCACGGAGGCACTCCGGAATGAGCAAAGCCGCTCCCATCCCCCATGCTTGCAATGTGTTGTCGCTCCGACAGGGGCAGCGACACCTCTACCACTTCTCCGTGAACAAAGGTGGTGCAGCGCCTGCCGGTCTATGGGAGATCGCCGTAGACAAGCCCTTGCCTGCCAACGTGGTCTCGCGGGACTGGCGTCTACTGATCCGCTCCCGACTGGACATCGCATGGATGCCGCCCGAGTCGGTGTTCCTCCGGGCCGTTCAACTTCCGGCCTGTGCGCCCGGTGAATTGGCCGGGATGATCGAGTTCCAGCTCGAGAAACTTTCTCCGATGCCGCCGGCCCAGGTGGTTTGGACTGTCGAGAGCGTGGCGCATCCGGATGCCACCCAGCAAACCGCGTTGGTGACCATCGCCGCCCGATCCACCGTGGAGGCGTTCGTCGAGACGCTGGAGCAGGGCGGGTACATGCCCGATCGGATCGAACTGCCGATGGTCCGCCGACTGTTGTCAAAACCGGTCCAGGGAAACTTGCTGCGGATCGTTTTGGATGGATCCGGAGCCCAACAGGTGGCCCTTCTGGGATGGTGGACGGACAGCGTCCTTCGGGATGTGTCACTGATCCGTTTGCCGGTTCAGGGTGCTGCTGAATTGCTGCTGGCCCAATTGAATGGCACAGCCTGGGCCGCTGAGCTGGATGGTTGGCTCGCGTTGTTACCTTCCGTGACCGTGGTCGCACCCTTATCGGAGGCGGCACCCCTCGTCGAAGCATTGCGCGGTTGGTGCAGTCAGCCGGTCTCGATAGAGCCCCCCGGAGCTGAGCCCGATCTGGCCCAACTCACCGCCAATCATGCGTTGCACCCCTCTCCAGCCTCGCTGATCCCGGAGGAAGTGAGGACCCGTCAGCAGCGGCAGTATGTCGATTCGCTTTGGGTCAAGGGACTCACCGCACTGGCGATGACCTATTTGGCGGGCGTGTTCGTTTATCTGGCGGTGCTCACCTACCAGAAGTCGTCGGTCGAGACTCTCCGCAACGAGACTCGCTCGATGGCGTTGCAGTACACCAACACCCTTCAGCTCAAGGCACGGGTCCGAGTGCTTCAGGAGCAGGTTGCCTTGCGCTTTGCTGCCCTTGACTGCTGGAATGCGGTGGTCGAAAAACTGCCCGAGGCCCTGACCCTCGCTCAGTTGGATTTCAAGAATGGCCGGACTTTGCTCATCAGCGGCAACGCGTCCGAAGGGGATCGGGCTGAAGTGACCCGGTTCAACGATTTGCTGCGTGCCGTGAGCTCTGAGGGCAAGCCGCTCTTCTCCGAGGTCAAGCCCGCAACCATGACACCGAGGGGGGCCCTTCTGGCATGGTCCTTTGAGGCAGAACTGCGGCGAGAGGAGGGCGTTGCGCCATGACCGGCTGGTTCGATCGACTGAATCTGGCCCCGACCGAGCGACGCATGGCCATCGCAGGCCTGTGCATCTTGGGCCTTCTATTCAACTACTGGTTCATCTGGCCCTACTTTGCCGAGTGGGATGTGATGGCCCGCGACCGCACTAAGCTCGAAGGCCAGAAGCAGATCTACTTCAAGGAGGTTTCAAAGAAGTCCTCCTTCGAGAAGCTTCTGAAGGAATTGGAAGGTGCGGGCGGCCAGGTGCTGCCCGAGGAGCAGGCCAACCGCGTGCAACAGGGTATCACGGCGGCCGCTGCGACCAATGCGGTCAATCTGGGACGTGTTTCGCCTCAGGTAGCTTCACTGCGGATGAGCGCATCTAAGGACACCAACTTTTTCGATGAACAGATCGTCATTGTGGACCTGACGGCGAAGGAGGAGGGGTTTGTCAATTTCCTCTACGCGTTGGGCTCCAGTGATTCGATGATCCGTGTCCGAGACATGAGCCGGCTGCGACTGGACAACAGTGGCCAAAATCTCAGCGCCTCGGTGACCTTCGTTGCCAGCTTCCAGAAGAAACCGAAGGTGGTGAGCGCCGGGGGAGGTAGTTCTGGCGTCTCGAATCCCAAGACGGCATCACCCGGTTCTGGATCCAAGGCCCCGTTTCCGGCAGCACCCGTCAAGCCCAAGACTTCCACCAACGCAGCAGCCACGTCGCGCGTCACCGGAACCAACGCGCCAACCAAGAAGTAACCGATTGTGAACACGCGTCTCATCCATCTCGCAGTCGTTGCGGCCATCACCGCGGGCCGGCTTTGCGGACAGGCTCCGGCCGCCCCAGCTGCCCCGGGAGCTCCATTGGCCCCGTCGACCATCATTCCAGCGACCACAGTGGCCCCGGTCACTTCGACTGCTGCACCTGAGTCCACCCCGGGCACGGCCTTCCCGGCCTTCCCGGAGCCTCCGTCGCGTCTGAGGAAAGCAACCAATGCCGCTGCCCCTGCCGCGGTCGTCTCGACCAATTTTCCGTCGGCCCTGCCGCGGGCCTTCCCGCGTCCCGCGCCCTCAGTCCCGCCTGCACCGTCGGGAGCCTCTTCGGCGGCCAGTGGATCCAAGGTCGGTTCAGCCGGCGCAGCCAAGTCGGCGCCCGGGGCCGCCAAGCCGGCGGCTGCGGCTGGCCAGCCCTCGGAGGAAGACCAGGCGATGAACGACGCCACCATCAAGGCTTTGCGTGAGAGTCGCGGCACCAATCAGCCGGGTGACTCGATCGTGTTCAAGGATCAGGAGCTCAATGTATTCCTGGATCAAGTGTATGGGCCGCTGGTCCAGCGCACCGTGCTTCGGGCCCAGGGACTGCCTCAGGTCCGCATCAGCATCGACACTCAGACCACCCTTACTGAGGACGAAGAAGTCCAAATGTGGGATACGGTCTTGGCCCTCAATGGCATTACCATGATCCCTCAGGGCGAAAAGTTCGTCACGGCGGTGCCGGTGGCTCAGGCATTGCAAGAGGGCGGCAAATTTTCGAACAAGCCGGCCGATCAGTATGCCGAGGCCAGCCAGTTTGTGACCCATGTGGTCCAGCTGAAACATGTGGCCATCGAAGAAGCGGTGCCGACGATCACTCCATTTGCCAAGAACGCCAACGGCATCGTGGCCTTGGCGAGCACCAAGACGCTGGTGTTGCGTGACTACGCCATCAACGTGAAGCGGATGCTTGAGATTTTGGCGAAGATCGACATCGAGGTGGAAGAGGACTTCCAACTCGAAGTCATCCCCATCAAGTACGGCAAAGTCGACGAAATCTACGCGACCCTCACGAGTGTCATCGGCGGGGGCGGCGTCAGCGGAACCCCGGGCGGAGGTGTCGGAGGCGCCGGTGGTATGGGTGGTATGGGAGGTGGTCTGTCGGGACGTCGTGGCGGTATCGGCGGTATGGGGGGCACGGGCGGCATGGGCACGGGCTTCAACCAGTTCGGCGGCGGTGGCCAGTTTGGTGGGATGAACCAGGCGGGTGGCGCCGGTCGCTTGGGCAACGCGGGACGTCTGGGAGGTCAACAGCTCGGCGGTGGGATCAATCAACCTGGATCGGCCGTCAATACGGGCAGCTTCCAGAATCGGTTCAATGCCATGGGCCGAGGTGGGGCTGGGGGCGGTTCGGGCTACGGTGGGCTCTCAGAATTGTTGCAGACGGTCAGCATCACGGCCGACCAGCGCTCCAATTCGCTCATCGTCTACGGCAACAAGAAGGACATCGCCAAATTGCGTGAAGTCCTCGTCAAGGTGGACACGCTTCTGCCCCAAGTGTTGGTCGAAGCCATCATCATGGAGGTCAACCTCAGCAGCGGTTGGAATTATGGCATCAGCGCGGCCCAGCGGCCCGCCCAATTCGGTGACAATGCCAACAATCGGGGCGGTGGCGTGATCAACAATCCCTCGGGCGCCCCATTGGGCACGGGTTCAGATTTCCTCAAGCAGTTGGGACGATCGACCGGAGGTGCTGTCGGAACCAACGTCGTGAATGGTATCCCGGCGACCTCTGGCTCAGGACTCTCTTACTTTGCTCAGATCGGCCAGAATTGGGACGTGGCCATCAGTGCCATTGCTGCGGACAGTCGGGTCAACGTGATCCAACGTCCGCGGGTCATCACCTCGCATGCCACCCCGGGCAGTTTCTTTGTCGGTTCCGAGGTACCCTTCGTTTCCGGATCCTTTTTTGGCGGTGGCAGTTTCGGCAACAGTCAATCGATCACCCGACAGCAAGTGGGCGTGGGATTGAACGTCACCCCCTTCATCACGCCGGACAACCTCGTTGTCATGCAGATCGATCAGACGGTGGATAACTTGGGTTCCAATTTGGACCTGGGCAATGGACTCAGCGCCCCCACCACGCAGACGCGGTCGGCCAGTTCGTTTGTCACCGTCCGAGACAAGGATGCCGTTTTGCTAGGCGGATACATCACCACCAGCACCGACAAGCAGAAGTCGGGCGTTCCTCTTCTCAAGGACATTCCCTACCTCGGGGCGGCATTTTCCAAGCGCAGTCAGAACAGTTCCCGCACCGAGTTGATGATTCTGATTCGTCCCAGCATCTTGGCGACACCGGCTGATGCGGGTGAGGTGGCCGATCAGGAACGCCAGAGGTTGCCGGGCGTACGGGTGGCCGAGAAGGAATTCGAGAACAACGAGAAGACCGAGGCCCGTAAAGCCAAGCGGCAGCTCAAGGAATAAGCGCCCGGTTTCAGTTGCTCTGATGCGGGGCAAGATTGCTGGTTTAAGGGCCTTTATGCTGCCTGAATTCTCGGACAGCACTACTGGCGAAAACTGGCACCGTTGGTCCTTGGCAATACACTCTGCAGAGCTTTGGCATTTGGGTCCATTGCTCGAGGAGAGCCATGCCTGCTAACCAAGGGTCTTCAACAATTCGGAGAAACCTGGAACGGTGTCCCGCGGTCGACTTCGTTGGCGCGCCCCCCTGTCCGCGCCGATAAGGATTGTCACTTTGTCTCGGTGAAGGCTTCCTCAGCCTCTCCTCGTCTCGGTCTTCAAACCCAGCTTTCCTAGGCCAATCCAGGCCACCAGTCCCAGAAAGCGGATCCCAGCTTGCCTCCCCGAGGGACAGGCTCCAAAGCCCCCAAGGGACAGGCTCGCCCAGGCAGACACAGGCTGAGGCCCCGTTTCCTTTGCCGATTGCTCTCCAGGGACAGGCTCGGCAACTTCTCGTGAATGAACCCCTCGCTCTCAGCGATCTCCAGGCGTGGTTTTCTCGGATCGACCGGTACCACCGCTATCGCCTTGGCGGGAGCATCCGCCGTCTCCCTTCCGGTTCAAGGTGCCCCTCCGGTGGCGATCGGGCCGCGGATCCGACTTGCCATCGCCTCTTACTCCTATTGGCACTTCAGAGACCCCAAGGTGACGATTCATCAGGTCATCGAACGGGCTGCCGCCTTGGGGGCTGAAGGGGTTGATATTCTGCACCGACAGATGGACATCCCCGAGAAAGAGCCACTTACCGCTCAGCATCGGATGTATTTGGCCGATCTCAAAAGGCATGCCTTTCGATGCGGCGTCTCGCTGGTGTGCCTCTCCATTCATCAGGATTTTGTCGATCCCGATCCGGCTGTCCGACGTAGGCAAGTGGAACATACAATCAAGTGTATCGATATCGCTGCTTCGCTCGGGGTTTCCTGTGTTCGTATCAACTCGGGACGGTGGAACACTATCGCTTCGTTCGATGACTTGATGAAGGCACGCGGGGAGGAGCCGGTGCTTCCGGGATACACCGAGGAGCAGGGTTTCCAATGGTGCATTGAGTGCCTTGAGCAATGCCTGCCTCATGCCGCATCAGCAGGCGTGACGCTTGCCGTTGAGAATCACTGGGGGTTGACCAGAACCGTGGAAGGAATGCTCCGGATTGCTGAAGCCATTGATTCCCCCTATTTCGGTTTACTGATGGATACCGGGAATTTTTTAGAGAATCCCTACGAGAGACTGCGTCGGATTGCATCTCGGACAGTCATGGTCCAAGCCAAGGACTATCCGGGCGGAGGCGAGTGGTACACCCTCGACCTCGATTACCGACGTATCGCGGGAATTCTTCGCGAGGCTGGGTTCCGCGGGTGGGTCTCCCTGGAGATGGAAGGCAAGGAACCGTCCGAGACCGCTGTCCCCAAGAGTTTTCGTAAGCTCCGCCAAGCCTTCGCTTAATCTGAGGGGTCTCTTTGGCCTGTGGTGAAACCCGCGTGTTGTGAAGGTGCCGACCAAAGGGACAGCCTCTCAGCAGGGACCCGGGGGCGTCCGATGGGGACAGGCTCGATTACCTGCGATTGGGCCGGTTGCGAGAAGGGTTCCGGGATTTGATCCCTGACTTTCCCAGCGGGAATGTTTTGCACAGAATAGCCCCGTGATTGGTCTGATTGCTGGAAGCAAGTCCCTGCCGTTCCTGTTCGCCCGAGAGGCTCGTCGTCGCGGTGAGACCGTCGTGGCCGTCGGTTTTGAGGGGGAAACCGATCCCGCGCTGGAGAGCGAGGTCTCCTCGCTCGACTGGGTCAAAGTGGGCCAACTGTCTCGAATGATCCGCGCCTTCACCTCTCGGGGGGTCACCCGGTGCGTTATGCTGGGACAAATAGCCCCCAGAAACTTGTTCGATGTTCGTCCGGATCTCCGTGCCATGAGCCTTTTGTTGCGGCTCAAGGAGAAGAATGCCCACACCCTGTTTGGAGCGATTGGCGAAGAACTCGCCAAGGATGGGGTGGAATTGGTTCCCGCAGTACCCTGGTTATCATCCTGGATGCCCGGCTCGGGCTATGTCTCCGGAGCCAGCCTGCCATCCAAGGCGTTGGAGGACATCCGGTTTGGTTTCGGGCTCGCGAAGGAAATCGCCCGCCTGGAGATTGGTCAGACGGTGGTCGTCAAGGAAGGGACTACCCTCGCTGTGGAAGGCTTTGAAGGAACGGATGCTTGTTTGGAACGGGGAGGCAAGCTTGCCGGAAAATCCGGAGGCGCGGTGGCGGTCAAGCTAGCCCGAGCAGGGCATGATTTGCGATTCGACATCCCCTGTGTCGGGCCTCGAACTATTGAGATCTGTTCGCAAAACGGAATCCGGGTTTTGGCTTTTGAGGCGGGAATGACGTTGCTGATCGATCGTGAGGAGCTTGAGGAAAAAGCCCGGATCGCTTCGGTATCGCTGGTGTCGGCAACATTCTAGTCGCCGTCAACCGGTAGTCCGCGGACTTGGTGGCGGATCAACCCCGTCTCAGGTTCGGTTGGGGTTACGGATTCAGCGTCTGAGCGCTGAAGAGATGACGCCTTGCTTGCGGACCAGGTCGAAGTTGGACTCGATGGTTTTCTGGACGAAGCGACCCAGATCTTCATCCAGGAGTTCGATGGTTGCCTCCTGACCCTCGATGTTGATCTCGAAACCTCCCGGGCGTGATGAGCGGTAGACGCTCATGGTCTCATTGCCCTGTGTGAAGGAAAACCAGTGTTGGCTACTTTCAATCAGCGCGAACCCTCGGATCTGGACATCGCCGTAAACCCGTGCATCTCCTGAAACCCGTGCATTCCCGTAAATCCGCGCATTCCCAGCGACGGATGCATCGCCGAGAATTTGGGCTGAGCCAAAGATCTGCGCACTTCCGCTGACTTGAGCGGTTCCGTGGATTTGGGCCTGCCCGTGAATGAAGCCGCTGCCGAAAATTCGCGCATCTCCGTAAACCCGGGACTGACCGGCAACCTGTGCTTCGCCATAGATTCGTGAGGTGCCGTAAACCCGGCCGTCGGCGTAGATCAGAGCATTTCCTGAGACATGTGCATCTTCGTAGATCTGAGCATCCCCGTAGATCCGGGCATTGCCGAAAATGCGGCAATTGCCAAAGACCAGGGCGTCGCCAGTCACCTTGGCGTTATCGGAAAGATGGGCACCTTCGAAGATATTCGGCATTCGGCCTCCGGACTTCTTCCGTTGAGCAGAGCGATCTGCAATGGAAGCTTCATTGGTTGATCGGAACGTGCCACCTAAACCTTGAGGTCCATTCGAGGGACAGGCTATGTCCCACCGGTTATGGGCATACGGAAGACGGCAGGCGGTGACATGATTTAGTCACACTGCGTGTTTCCCGGGTTGAGGGTGAGCGCGCCATCCAGGCAGCCCCAAGCTCCCTCCGGATTCCTATCGACACCGAGGTCTTGGTGGAATCCGCTGATCCTGAAACCGAGCTCCGTGCAGGATTCTTCGAGAGAGTTCCGTTCAGGGGCGCAGCCCCTTGGCTCCGATGTCGCTTCGGAACTGCATTCCATCGAAGCAGATGCGATCGCACGCAGCGTAGGCCGCCTGACTGGCTTCATGCAGCGTTTCAGCCCAGGCGGTTACCCCCAGTACGCGTCCACCTGCGGTGACCACTTCGCCATCCTTGAGTGCCGTGCCCGCGTGGAACACCTCAAGGCGAGGATGTCCCGACAGGTCTTTGAGCCCATGGATTGGATGGCCCTTGGGGCTGGGTCCCGGATAGCCTGCGCTGGCGATCACCACGCAAAGGCTGCTGAGAGGCGACCATCGGATGGGGATGCTTTCCAAGGTCCCATCAATACTGGCGCAGAGCAATTCCACGAGGTCATTTTCCAGTCGAGGTAAGTAGGCCTGAGTTTCTGGATCTCCAAACCGGGCATTGAACTCCAGAACTTTGGGGCCTGAGGCCGTCAGCATGACTCCGGGGTACAAGAGACCTCTGAAGTCGATACCCTCCTCAGCACACCCCTCGAGCCAAGGACCCAAGATCGACTGCCCGACCCGCTCCAAGTCGATCTCATTAAGGAACGGAGCGGGGGAGTAGGCGCCCATGCCTCCGGTGTTGAGTCCCTGATCGCCATCTGAGATCCGCTTATGATCTTGGGCTGTGGGAAACAGGCGGGCGGTTTTTCCGTCGCACAGCGCATGGAGTGATATTTCGATGCCCTCAAGGAGTTCCTGGATGACCACCCTCGAACCAGCTTCCCCAAAGCTGCCTCGGAGCATCATGTCATCCACCGCCTTTTCGGCTTCCGAGACGTTGTGTGTCAGCAGAACACCTTTACCAAGAGCCAACCCATCGGCTTTGACCGCACATCGCCCATCGAGTTCTGCGGCAAATCGTCGGGCCGCCGATGCGTTGGTGAAAACGCCGGACCGAGCGGTCGGAATCCGGTGACGCAGCATAAAGTCTTGGGAAAACGCCTTCGAAGACTCGAATTGTGCGGCGCGGCGGTTGGGCCCCCAAATTCGCAGCCCTACCGCCTGAAAGTGGTCGACGATACCCAGAGCGAGCGGACTGTCCGGTCCGACGACGGTAAGATCGATCTGATGTCGGATCGCATAGTCGCGAAGGGCGTCCAAGGCATCGGCGGCAACCGAAATGTTGGTCGCCGGATTTCCTGACCTGAGAAAGACACCCGAGGTGCCTGCATTTCCTGGTGCGCAAATCAACTCAGTGACATGCGGTGATTTTGCGAGTTTCCAGACCAGAGCGTGCTCACGCCCCCCTGAACCAACGACAAGAACCTTCATCCGTCCGCACAGTCAACCAGTCCCCAGTTCACCTAGGAAGCCGATTTCCAGATTCTGCCCCAGGGACAAGAGGGACAAGGGACAGGCTCAAAATGGAAGAGGGACAAGGGACAGGCTCAAAATGGATGTCAGCGGGTGTTAGCGTTGAAGCTGCGGATACAGGCAGACTCATTGGAATCCAATTATGACAGAGGGACAGGCTGTTCTGGCCGTTGGCAGGCGCGGAGGTAGATGGGGTCGGGAGGTGTGCCGAGTTTGGGGATGGTGGGCTTCTGAAATCAGGGGAACCGGGTCGACGATTGCAAGATGGTGGCTTGGAATCGATAAGAGGGGTTTTGCTGGCCAAGAAGGCTCAGAGAGAACGGTCTTAGCTTGAGGTGGACCACTGCCCACAGACTGACGGTTTAACCATGATGAGCCAACCCAAGTCAGCGATCGTCTTTAGCCCCTTGCAACCAGAACCCGCGCTGGGCGGAGACTGAAGAGGGAGGAGGCTTCCAGGTTGGACACAGGGTGAGGGGAGGCTTGGCGTTTTCGTTGGAGCCAATGCTGGTGATGGAGAGCGATGGATTCGACGAAGCTGCGGGAGCCGATGACGGCACCTTCGGTAAAATAGCTGATTCGATGGAGCAATTGGCTGACCAGTCCAGGATTCCCGAGTGGTTTCTGCGGTCGGCGAGCCGAGGCTTCGGGCTTGCTCGAGGTGTTGTTGCAGGGAGGAGTCGATGAGAAAACGCCCCGCCGTTCGGCGTAATCAAAGAGTCCGGCGCGATAGTGTTTGAGGGCTTGTGCGGGATTGAGGCTCAAGCCGTCTCGAACGGCCGCCAGCGCCTGATAGCCACTTAAAGCCTCGGGGCGTCCGGCCATGGCTTGGCCATAGCCGCTCCAACGGTAACGGGCCGGATCGACAACCAATCCGGCACGGACGGGGTTGAGGTCGATGTAGGCGGCGATGGTGGAAAGGGCAGAGCCCTCGGCGCCGATCAGGACGCTTTTGAAGCGTTCCTCCCAGAGAGTGCCGCGCCGGCCTTGGCGGAGGTTGTGCCACTGGCTGAAGCGTTGTTTGAGTTCTTTGAGGTACTGGCTGAGATCGCCC
>CANHYD010000041.1 GCA_947464705.1 Verrucomicrobiota bacterium
AAATTCGGCTTCCAGTCCCCTGAACTCCGGCTTGAAGCAGGTCCTGATAATTAGTTGGGAGTGGCCCCTTTTGTGTAAATGTGAGGGACCGACCCCGGCGGGATTTCAGCAGCAGCGGTTGGGGCCTTTGAGACGGGCTTCGGCCGATTGGACGTAGGCGATAGGGGCGTTGTGGCGGCGGGCTGCCTCAGCCACTTCGGGCAGGGGAATCAGCACCGCTTGCGACGGGAGCTGTTGTGAGACATTCGCCTCGAGTTGACGGGCCGTGCGGTCCACGGCGTCTTGTCCCGACCAGTTGCGCAGCAGGGCTAGGCCCAGGGCGAAAATTCCGGCCCAGCCGGTGCGATGGGTTCCGTCGGCCAACGCCGATTCCGGAAGCCACACCGGCGCATCCTCGCTCGATTCGGGGGGCCGCCGGCCACGCAGCAGACGGATCCACTCCACCACGGCTCCGGTGACAATCAGGCCAGCGAGTCCCAGGAAGACGGCTGTCACTCCCACGTCCAGGGCGTTGTTCAGCCGGCGGCTGCGGTTGGCGCGAAGGGCTTTCTGGACTGCAGCATCCTCGGGCGCGGACTCCGCAGCCCGTTGAAGGGCGGGGTATTTCTGGTCCAGGTCCCGGACGGTGGCCAAGAAGCCGATTCGGGGTGAGGGGTGGAAGATCTTTTGGAATCCTGCGGTGCCGGTGACGGCCAGCAGCCAGATTAGGGGCAGCAGCGCGACGCACGCAATCGCCGGAGATTCCCGTCGGGCCAGGCTGTGCTTGAGAAGCAGGGTGGTGGCCAGCACCAGGGCGATGGCGGCCAGCAATTGATTGGCGATGCCGAAGAGTGGCCACAGCGAATTGATGCCGCCCAACGGGTCTCGGACTCCTTGGATCAGGAACCATCCCCAACCGGCCACGATCAGTGCACTGGCCAGAGCTCCGGCAGCGGTCGATCGCACGTCTCCCAGGGGTTTCCAGAGGTGACCGAGAGCATCCTGAAGGAGGTATCGGCCCACTCGGGTGCCGGCATCTAGGGTTGTTAGGATGAACAGCGCCTCGAACATGATGGCGAAGTGGTACCAGACATCGAGCCAGCGACCGTGCGTCACTTGGGAGAACAGGTTGGCCATGCCGACGGCCAGTGTGGCGGCTCCCCCGGTCCGCCCGTAGAGCGAACTCTCGCCGACCTGTCGTGCCAGCGAGTCCATCACACCGGGTTCCAGCGTGAATCCTGTCGCCCGGACTTTGGCCACAGTGTCCGCCGCGATGGCGGCCGCGTCGGCACCCGTGCCTGCGATGTTGATCGCTAGGTAGACACCGGGTTCGAGGGTGCAGGCGGCGATCAATGCCATGATGGCCACCAGTGATTCGAGGAGCATGGCTCCGTATCCAATGGGGCGGGCATAGCTCTCACGGGTGATGATTTTCGGGGTGATGCCGCTGGCGATCAGCGTGTGGAAACCACTGATGGCTCCGCAGGCGATGGTGATGAAGCAGAACGGAAACAACTTGCCCGGAACGACGGGCCCCGAGCCGTCGATGAAGGCGGTCAATGCGGGCATCTTGAGGGTGGGCAGCACCAACAACACGCCCGCAGCTAAGGCGAGGATGGTGCCGAGCTTCATGAAGGTGCTGAGGTAGTCCCGCGGCGCGAGCAGCAACCAGACCGGCAGCACGCTCGCGGCAAACCCATAGAGCACAATGGCCCAGGCCAAGGGCTCGGCGGAGAAGGTGAAGAGTTTGGCGAGCGCAGGGTTGCTGTGGATCCATTGACCTCCCCAGACGGCTGCGATCAGCAGGAGGACGCCAAGCACCGAACCCTCCAGGGTTTTGCCGGGCCGGACAAATCGCAGGTACAGCCCCATCAAGAGCGCGATGGGGATGGTGGCTCCGACCGTGAAAACGCCCCAAGGGCTCTCGGCGAGCACCTTCACGACGACCAACCCCAGCACCGCCAGGAGGATGATCATGATCGACAGGATCGCCACCAGAGACAGGGCACCCAGGAAGGGATTCAGTTCGTCTTTCACCATTTGCCCCAGTGAACGGCCGTTGCGGCGCATGGATGCAGCGAGGATGAGGAAGTCTTGGGCAGCACCACCGAGGACCACCCCGATCAGGATCCATAGGGTTCCGGGAAGGTAGCCGAACTGGGCGGCCAGCACGGGGCCCACCAAAGGTCCAGGTCCGGAGATCGCAGCGAAATGGTGCCCGAAGACGATCCAGCGGTGGGTCTTCACGAACTCCCGTCCATCTTCATGGCGTTCACAGGGCGTGGCCCGTCGGTCGTCCAGCATCAGGGCCTTGGCGGCGATCCAGCGCGAGTAGAACCGATATCCGATGGCGTAGGTGCACAAGGCCGCCACCAGAATGTAGGCTGAGCTGACCGGCTCCTGACGCTGGGTCGCCAGGATGAAGTAGGCGAAGGCCCCGAGCCCCGCCACCAGAGTCCAAGCCAATCCGCGCCCGAGGGAATGCATGGGGTTGATGATGCCAAAACCGCCCAGACCCCTCCTACGAAAACCTGCGCGGAAACTTCACCTCGAAAGCCGGGCGGATCCGGGTAGCTTCAGCTCCATGAACCCCCGAACAAGATGGATCTCAGGGTGCTTGATGTGGGCTTGGGTGTTGGTCGTCTCCGCGAAGGCCCAGTTGCGGGTGGGGCTTTTCGACATCGATGCCACGCCGCCCGTTGGATCGCGATTGGCATACGACCCGGTCACCAACGTCTGGGATCTTGGCCTGCGGGCCCGTGGTGTTGTGGTCTTCGGGATGGAGCGTCCGGTGGTTCTGTGCGCCGTCGATTGGATCGGCATCGGCAACGAGGGCCACGATGCGTTTCGGCAGCAATTGGCCGTGGCGGCGGGGACGAGTATCGATCGGGTCGCCGTACATGCGCTGCATCAGCATGATGCGCCTGAATGCGATTTCGGCGCGGAGAAGATCCTACGCGACGGCGGGGTGAGCCCATGGAATTACGAGGGGACCTTCGCCCGTGAGTTCTTGGGTCGACTCAGCAATGCCGTGGCGCGAGCCGCGTCCCAGGCCCGGCCGTTTAACCAAGTGGGGACGGGCCAAGCCGAGGTGCGCGAGGTGGCTTCCAATCGGCGCATCTTCGGGCCCGACGGCAAGGTGCGGACCGTGCGCTACACGGCCACGGTGGACCCCGCTATACGGGCAGAACCCGAGGGAGTCATCGACCCCATGGTGTCGCTCGTGAGTTTCTGGAATGACGAACGCCCCGTGGCGGTTCTGAGCTACTATGCCACCCATCCTCAGAGCTATTACCGCACTGGCATCGCCAATCCGGATTTTCCGGGAGTCGCCCGTTTTCTGCGCCAGATGGCCGTGCCCGAGGCGTTGCACGTCCATTTCAACGGGGCCGGTGGAAACATCGGGGCCGGTAAGTACAACGACGGATCGCCGGCCAACCGGCGGATCCTCGGAGAACGCCTGGCCGACGGCATGCGGCGGGCCTGGGAGACGACCCGTCGCGAACCGGTGACCCCTCAGGACTTGCAGTGGCGATCCGAACCAGTCGCGCTGCCGGTGTCTCGGCACTTGGACGAGGACCGGCTGGTGGCCCAGCTGAAGGGGCGTGAGGCGAGCTTCTTGACGGCCAACGGGGCAGGGCGCCTGGCCTGGTTGCGGCGAGCCAAGGCGGGCCACCGGATCGACATCGGTTGTCTGGCACTTGGGCGGGCCCGGATTCTGCACATGCCCGGAGAACTGTTTGTGGAATACCAGTTGGCGGCTAAGGCAGAACGGAAGGACTTGTTTGTGGCCATGGCCGCCTACGGTGACTATGGGCCATACTACATCGGCACCACCGTCGCTTACACCGAGGGCGGGTACGAGACCGAGCCCAGGTCTTCGAATGTGGCACCTGAAGTGGAGTCGGTCCTGATGGGGGCCATGCGGAAGTTGTTGAGGGATTGAATCGGGCAAAAACCGGGATCCGGAAGGGAAAATCGACGCCGCTGGCAAGGCTGTCGTACAACGCGAGGTTTGACAGGTCGACCAAGTCGGCTTAGGGCTCCGGGGCAACTGTTGGTTCAACACTGTCAAATTCGTACAAACTATGCCTATCGCTGTCGGATCCGCCGCCCCTGATTTCACCCTCAAGTCCAAGACCTCGACCGGTCTGGTCGACGTGAAGCTCAGCGCCAACTTCGGCTCCAAGAACACCGTCTTGTTGTTCGTTCCTCTGGCCTTCACCGGAGTCTGCACCCAGGAGTTGTGCGACATCACGGCCGGTCTCTCGCAATACACCGGTCTCAATGCGGATGTCATCGGCATCAGTGTCGACAGCCCGTTCGCTCAAGAGGCGTGGGCCAATCAGAGCAAGATCGGCATCAAGCTGGTGAGTGATCTGAACAAGGAGACGACCAAGGCCTACGGGGTGCTGTTCCCGATGCTGGCCGGTGTGGGTGACACTTCGGCTCGCGCCGCGTTTGTCATCGGCAAGGACGGCAAGGTCCACTACGCCGAGCAGACGGCCACGCCGAAGGACCTGCCCAACTTCGAAGCCGTGAAGGCCGCTCTGGCCAAGCTTCAGTAACTCAACGGATGGCCGTTCGGTCATCAGTCGAGCATTGGTGAAAGGCGCAATGGGCAACCATTGCGCCTTTTCTCTGGAGAGGGTGGAGAAGGTGGAGAGTGCTTTGGGGCCCAAGCGGTCGGGTTTCTCGTCAGAGGGACATGGCCTCGGGGAGATGACCTTTTGGCCGGAAAGAACTCCTCGAATCGTTCCTTAAGGCAATGGATGAGCCACCCATGAGGGTTCATTCCTGTGGATTGTGAGTGCAGTATCCCGGCAAAATAACGGGGCAGGAGAGTGGCGATGGGTGAAAATCTCGGGACTATCTCCGGGCCGAAACCGAGAAGACCGTCCGTTTTACGGTTTGACCGAGTTTTCCTGCAGCCATTACGTTCTGCGGCTCCGCAGACTCAGCAAATTTTATGATCGGATCGATTCGCAAACATTCGAACTGGCTCTGGGCCATCGTCGTCACCGCGGTCATCTCCAGCTTCGTCATTTGGAGCGATGCCCGGGGTGGTCGGAACTCTTTCGACCTCGGTGGCTCCGATTTTGGGAAGCTGTACGGCCGGCCGATCACCCGCGATCAGCTGCTCAAGGCCCGCACGGCGGCAGCCGTGGATGACGCTCTGCGTGGCGGCCGCGCCCGCGGAGCCTCCGCCGACAACGAGCGCCAGGTCGCCGAGCTGATGGTGCTTCAAGCCAAGGTGAAGGAGATGGGCATCCAGGTGAGCGACGACGCGGTTGGCCAGTACCTGCGGGAGAACTTCAAGGATCCCAACACGGGAAGCTTCAACTACGACACGTTTATCCAGAATCTCCGTCAGCGTACCCGCATCGACGAGGCCACGTTCTTGGAGCATATCCGCCAGCAGGTTGGCATTCAGCACTTGGTCGAAACGGTCGGGGCCGCTTCCCGCTTGGTGACGCCGCGCGAAGTGGAGTCCGACTATCGCCGCGACAATGAGCGTTGGGTGACCAAGGCTGCTTTGTTCAGCGTCTCCAATCGCTTGGCGGGCATCACGGCCAAGCCAGAAGAGTTGACCAAGTTCTACAGCAACCGCATCGCCTATTACCGCATCCCTGAGCGCTCGGTCTTGGTGTATGTGCGCTTTGATGCGACCAACCACATCGTCGAGGCTGAATCGATGATCGCCAAAGAGGCTGGCTTCACCAATCGGTTGGAGGAGTTCTACAAGCAGCGCGGCGCCGACACGTTCCGCGATGAGAACGACAAGGTGCTCAGCAAGGAAGCCGCCCTTCGTAAGATCCGCGACGAGGCGTTGTCGCAGGGCGCCCTGGGTTTGGCCCGTCAGGCCGCCAATCGTTTCAACGACGAACTGGGTGCCTTGACCAATGTCACCGCATCCTCCTTTGCGATGACGGCCTCGAAACTGAAGGTCCCTCTGCGCAGCACCACTCCGTTCCGCGCCGGCGAGCGCATCGTGGGCTTGGAGACGGTGCAAAGCCTGCCGCAGCGCGTGGCGGCCCTGAATGCGGAGACGCCCTATACCGAGCCCTTGGATGGCGACGGTTTCGCGGTGATTCCGATGTTGCAGACCAAGCTTCCCCCAGAAATTCCCTCCTTTGAGACGGTCCGCGAGCGCGTGCTTCAAGACTACAAGACCGATCGCGCCCGTGCGGCGGCCCGCGAGGCGGGTGAAAAGTTCCAGGCGACTGCCACGGCCGGACTGGCCTCCGGAAAGCGCTTTGCCGACATCGCCTCGTCCGAGAAGGTCTCGGTGATCTCGGTCCCGGAATTCACGACCGCTGCCCAAAATGTCGCTGGTTTGGATTCCCGCCTGAACCTTTACCTCGTGCGCAATGCCGCGACGAGCGCCAAGTCCAATGGCGTTTCCCGATACACAGAAAGCTCTGATGGAGGTTTTGTCCTGTATTTGGAGAAGAAGGAGCCGGTGAGCGATGAAGCCGTGAAGCAGGCCTTGCCTGGTGCCCTTGCTGAGGCCCGACAACAGCGTCGCATGGCTGTCTTCCAGTCTTGGTTCACCTCCGAGTTCCAGAAGTCGGGAGCCTTGGCCTCCAAGCCCACGACCCTGTCTGGCGTGCCGCCCGCCCAATGAAGGCCCCTGGGCCGGTCATCAAACTCTCCGCACCGGCGACAGGCCAGTTCTGGCCTGTCCCGGTTGTCTACGAAGATTCCCGCCTTCTAGCCATCGACAAGCCGGCGCGGTTGCTGACATCTCCGGATCGCTACGATCCGGACCGTCCCAACCTCATGAAGCTGCTCCATGCGGGCGTAGAGCGTGGTGCGGAATGGGCGGCGAGCCGGAAGCTGGACTATTTGGCCAACGCCCACCGGTTGGATTTCGAGACCACGGGCGTTCTTCTGTTGGCCAAGGACAAGCCTGCGTTGGTCCACTTGGCCAACCAGTTCGGGGGGGCTAAGCCCGAGAAGACCTATGTGGCCCTGGTTCCTGGCAATCCGGAGCAAGACGAGTTCGAGGTCGACCTCAAGCTGATGCAGGATCCTCGTTTGACGGGCCTGATGCGTTGGTCCAAGGACGGCAAGAAGGCCGTCACCCGGTTTCGGGTCTTGGAGCGGTTCCATGGCGTGACTTTGTTGTCCTGTCATCCCGAGACAGGGCGGACCCATCAGATTCGCGTTCACCTGAAGTTTGCCGGTTTTCCCATCTACGGAGATGAGTTCTACGGAGAAGGTCGTCGACTATTCCTCTCCGCTCTAAAGCCATCCTACCGTCTCAAAGAAGGGCAGGAAGAACGTCCCCTAACGCCGTCGTTGGCTCTGCATGCGTGGAAGTTGGGAGTGGCCCATCCGGACGACGAGCGGCGGGTCGAGATCACGGCTCCTTGGCACGACGACTTGGAGGTGGCTCTCAAGTACCTCCGCAAGTTCGGCAAGTAAGCTCCATGGCACGGCCTCCCGGGTGACCGGGAATCCGTGTTCCGGAACACGCTGTTTGCTTTCCAAGTGGCGGCCTTCGGACTTCAATGGGCCTCCAACCGTGAGTTACCAGGTCATCGCCCGAAAATACCGTCCCCAGCGTTTTGCAGACGTTGTGGGGCAGGAACATGTGACCACCACCTTGGCCAATGCCATCCGTCTGGGACGGATCGCGCATGGCTATCTCTTCTGTGGGCCTCGTGGCACCGGAAAGACCACCTTGGCCCGCATTTTTGCCAAGGCGCTCAATTGCACCGGTGGACCTAGCGCCGAGTTTGACGATGGCGACCCGCGGGTAAAGGAGATCACCGAGGGGCGCTCCTTGGACGTGTTGGAGATCGACGGCGCTTCGAACAACGGTGTCGACCAGGTTCGTGAACTGCGGGACACGGCCAAGTTCGCGCCGGCCTCGGGCAAGTTCAAAATCTACATCATCGACGAGGTGCACATGCTCTCGACGGCGGCTTTCAATGCGCTGCTCAAGACGCTGGAAGAGCCCCCGCCACATGTGAAGTTTCTCTTCGCGACGACCGATCCGGAGAAGGTTCTGCCCACAATTTTGAGTCGCTGCCAGCGGTTTGACCTTCGCCGGATTCCTGCCGCACTCATCGTCAAGCACCTGGCTTGGATCGCCGAGCAAGAGAAGGTCTCCATCGATGCGGACGCCCTCCTGGCCATTGCCCGTGGAGCGGACGGCGGCATGCGGGATGCCGAGTCGACTCTCGACCAGCTGATCAGCTTTTGCGGTGACCGGATTGTGGAATCCGATGTGCTCTCGATGTTCGGCCTGGCAGCCCGGGCTCAGCTCATGCAGTTGGTGGACGGGCTTCTGGAAGGCGATGTTGCCACCACATTGCGCATTTTGGATGAGTTGACGGGTTCCGGCAAAGACTTAGGTCGTCTGCTGGCGGATTTGCTCAACCATTTTCGCAATTTGCTGCTCTTTCTGGTCTCCGGATCCGAAGCGGGTTTGCTCAATGTCAGTGAAGCCGAGATGGGGGCGTTGACTCGACAAGCCAAGTTGATCGACGCCGACACGCTGACTCGAGTGATGGAAGTGTTGAGCGCAGCCGAGGGCCGTCAGCGCGAGGTGGCCTCCAAGCGTATCTTCATGGAGGTGACGCTGCTGAAGGTCATCCAAGCCCGTGAGGCCACGAGCCTCGATGCCGTCCTCAAGCAATTGAAGGTCATGCGGGATCGGGTTCCGGCTGCTCCTCCAGTGGCAGTGCCTGGTTCGTCAGTGGCGCCTGCGGCGAAGGTCAACACTGCGGCCACCGTAGCGGCCCCCACGGTGGTGTCCGCCCCGATCAATCCGCCGTTGCCAAAACCTCCGGTGACGCCGGCCCCATCGGTGCCTCCGGTCATCGTCCCCCAGACCGCCTCGGTCTCTTCGATCCCAGTTCCGAATGCACCCGCCAAGACGCCTACGGACTCGGCGCCGTTGCTCTCGGAGAGTTCCCAGACCATCGAAGCGGTTTGGCAGGTATTGATGGCGCAACTGCCGCACAGTGAGGGGTTGCTGCGGTCGGCCTTGCAACAGAGTCGCGCGGAGAGTTGGTCACGAGACACACTGACCATAGCCCACCCCCCCGATGCCTATCTCGACACCGCTCGGAATCTGGGCACTCTGCAAACGGTGCTTCAGACCATCACTGGCAAGAAGGTGACGTTGCGCTTTGTCGTCTCGGAGAGTCTTTTTGTTCCGGAGCCGGCGGCCTCCGTGGCGGGCCCTGCGGCCTCTCCCCGGGACAGCGCCCGCCCCACAGCTCCCGAAGTCAAGTCACCGGAGGCCAGGCCCAAGGCGGCAGCACCGATTTTGTTGAACAAAGATGATTTCCTCAACGACCCCTTGATCCGTCAGGCATTGGAGGTGTTCAAGGGGAGGATCATGGAAGTTCGGGGTCCTGCTGAAGCCAACTGACGTGTCCGGTCGTATGATCGAGCCCAGTAGTTGCCTCCGGCGAGATCTCTCGTCCAGACTGACGTCAAACACGACAACAATTTTAGTTCGGAACCACACACTATGAGCAGCGTTGGAAAACTCATGCGGCAGGCACAGCGCATCCAGCAGCAGATGGAGACCGTCCAAGCGTCCATCGCCCAGAAGACCATCGAAACCACCTCGGGTGGCGGGGCCGTCAAAGTGGTCGTCTCTGGAGATGGGCAGTTGAAGGCTCTTCATATCAACCCGGATGCGGTCAACAAAGACGACGTCGCATTCTTGGAAGATCTTTTGCTGACGGCGATCAACCAAGGGCTCAACCAGGCCAAAGAAGTCTCCAACAAGGAGATGGGTTCCGTGACCCAGGGATTCGGCCTTCCGGGGATGTTCTGAACCCGGGCTGATGCGATGACCGAGTTGCCCCTTCCGATTCAGGCGCTGGTCCTCGCGCTCAAATCTTTGCCGGGGATTGGACCTCGTTCGGCCGAGCGGATGGCGCTTCATGTCATCCAGATGGAGCCGGAGCGGGTTCGAGTTCTCTCCGAGGCATTGATGTCGGCCCGCGAGCGGGTGGTCGCCTGCGAGCGGTGCGGTGGGTTGACCGAGAGTCAGCCCTGCCGCATTTGTGCCGATGACCGGCGAGATGACGGGGTGATTTGTGTGGTTGAACGACCCACAGATATCCTGAGTTTTGAAAAATCCGGAGCCTTTCGCGGCAGGTATCACGTTTTGGGCGGCAAATTGAGCCCGCTGGATGGCGTGGGCCCGGAAGATCTTCGGATCCGCGAGTTGGAAGCTCGCATGTCGGAAGGCTCTGTTCGCGAGGTAGTAGTTGCGTTGTCCGGGGATGTCGAAGGTGAGGCCACAGCCCATTACCTCCGTCAGCGCTTGGCCGGAGCCGCTGTTCGCATCACCCGATTGGCCCAAGGCCTGCCGGCCGGAGCTGGTTTGGAATATGCCGACGAACTCACTCTGAGCCGTGCCCTGGAAGGTCGGCGTGAATTTTCATGAATGCCTCACGAGTACCGAGAGCCGTTGTTTTTGACCTGGGCAAGGTCCTTCTCGATTTCGATTACGGAATTCTCGCCCGCCGCATGGCAAAGCAGTCCAGTGTCTCTGCCGAGGAGATCCTGACTGTCGTCAACCAAACCCCGCTACTTCATCGCTACGAGACTGGTCTCCTGAGCGACCGTGAGTTTTATAATGCGGTAGTCAGTGCTACCGGGTTTCGGGGTGCCGAAGAAGAGTTTCTGAACTGGTTCGGCGACATATTCACTGAAATCACCCCGATGGTGGAACTTCAGGAGGCATTGGTCCGTAGGGGCATCCCCACCTACGTTTTTTCCAATACCAACGCGCAGGCCATTCGCCATGTGCGCAAATCCTTCGCCTTCTACCGTCTGTTCACCGCAGAGGTGTTGTCCTACGAGGTTCGCTCCATGAAGCCGGATACCCGGATCTATGAGGCAGTGGAAGGAGTCTCCGGATTCTCCCGTAGCGACTTGCTCTATTTAGACGACCGTCCTGAGAACATAGCAGCTGGAGAGTCCCGCGGATGGCAGGCGTGGATTCATGTTGATCCCGTCGCTACAGTGTCCCGTGTCTCGAACTTGATGGGGCTTTGATCCTCTCCCCGATCTCTTTCAAGATTCTATTTTTCGCGTCTGGACTTTGGACTTCCGATTCGCCCCTCCGGATTTGGACGACCTAACCGATGGCATTGACGCGGAGGTCGCGGAGAGTTTTTAGGTGAGGCAGAGGGACCCCGCGGATAGGGCGAGC
>CANHYD010000042.1 GCA_947464705.1 Verrucomicrobiota bacterium
ATATTCCCAAGGCACTCTCGAGCCCGGGATGCGCAAGGGGGCGAGGATGTGGCCATCCTGCGTCCACACGGGCACATTGGAACCGCCGCCGCGATGGCTTGCCGTGCCGTAGGTGGCTGCGAACCACAGGGCCTGACCCTCGGTGAGCATTCGGAATCCGGTCCCATCCGGGCGGCACACGCAGACGTCGGACCAGTCGTGCCCTGGATCCACCGGTGCGTGGCAGTCTTGAAAGACCAACCACTGACCATCCGGAGACCAACTGGGTCCGAAATACAAATGACCCGGTTGGGCGGCGACCTTCACCCGGTTGTCCCCGTGGGTGTCGCTAATCCAGATCTGGTAGCCTTCGCGACTGGCCAGATGGAAGGCCACGCGCCGTCCGTCCGGGCTGAGGCTGTAACCGTAGGGCAGTCCTTCGTCCGGGCCGGTGAACTCGCGGGCATCCGAACCGTCCAAACGCATGTTGAAGGTTTGCCCGGGCCGGGTGCGGATCACTTGCATGAGGATGCGCCCGTCTTGAAGCACCAGTTGCGGGGCATAGAACGGCGCGAGGCGATCCCGGGTGGCCAGTTCCTCGAGGGCCTGCTGATCGAGGTCATAGGCCCACACATGGGTAGGCGTCTGGTGGTAGTATTCGTCGAACGGCCGACCCGGACCGTCCCGGCGGGCCTCCATGCTCAGCAGCAGCACCCGCCCATCCCTGAGAAAGCCGGCCGGCTGCCACGTCACCTGACCGGGGGCTGAAACTTCCAGTTCGTGAAAACCCTGACCCAGCGAGTTGATGACGCAGGTCTTGCCCGAGGAGGTGAAGAACAGTCGCTCGGGCTCAACGCCGGCATCCGGGATCAGCGAGCAACCCGCCGCTGCGGCCATGCCACCCCAGCCGGACCGCTTCAGGAACTGTCTGCGATTCATGGGAGCGCCTGAAACGCTGGATTTGCAGGGACCCCTTGTCGAGCCTGCCTCGTGGCCCAAATCGACTGGCAGAATGCGTTCACGCTTTCGTGCTGGATCAGTCATTCGCCAAGGAATAACATACCAACAATCCCCCTTTTTCAGTGAACTGCTTCGGCCATTTACGTGGTGTGAGCGTGTTCGGTCGATCCGTGCCCCTCGTGATCGGTCTCGTGCTGGGCTCTGCCCTGGGCCAATCGGCTTCGACCCTGGCGTGGAAGTCCGAGGCCGGATTCCGAAGAGCCTCGGTCCAACCGGGTCCCGGGACCGGTCCCGGTTTCACCCTTCAGCCGGCGGCTGCAACCGGCATCGGCTTCACCAATCATCTGGCCGAGTCCACCGTTGCCCGAAACCGCCTGCTGGAACTGGGTTCGGGCGTCGCCTTGGGTGACATCGATGGCGACGGGCGTGTGGATGTCTATTTCTGTCGGCTCGAAGGCGACAACGTGCTCTACCGCAATCTCGGCGACTGGCGTTTTGAAGACATTACGGCGCGCGCAGGCGTCGCGTGCCCGGATCAGTCTTCCACCGGCTGCAACTTTGCGGATCTCGACGGTGATGGTGATCTGGACTTGCTCGTCAACAGCCTGGGCGGCGGCACACGATCCTTCCACAACGATGGCAAGGGTCAGTTTACCGAGGTCGAGATGGGGTTCTTTCGGAACACCGGTGCCACATCGATGGCCCTAGCCGACGTCGATGGCGACGGTGACCTCGACCTCTACGTCACCCACTACCGCACCGATACCTTCCACGACCCGCCCAAAGGCGGGCGGTTCATCCAGCGCCGCCAAGCCGACGGCAGCACGGTGATCGAGCCGAAGGATCGTTACCTGGGAGTTCCGGCCATGAATGGCAATCTGGAGGTCCTCGAACGCGGGGAACCCGATGCCCTGTACATCAATCGAGGCGGGACCAACGTGGTGGTGGCTCCGTGGAATGTGGGGTTGTTCCTGGACGAACAGGGACAGGCTTTGGTGGATGCCCCGCGCGACTGGGGGCTGGCCGTGATGTTCCGGGATCTCGATGGCGATCGTCAGCCCGACCTCTACGTCTGCAACGACTTCGTTCACTGGCCTGATCGGCTCTGGCTCAACCGAGGCAAGCGATTCCAGGCAGCCCCGCAAACTGCGCTGCGCAATCAGCCGCTCTCGTCCATGTCCATGGATGCGGCCGACATCGACCGCGACGGGCACGATGACTTCTTCGTCGCCGAGATGTTGAGCCCTCGGCGGCAAGACCGCGCGCGTCAGCGACCCGACACCCTCGACGGAGTGATGCGCTGGCCGGTTGAGCGCCCGGGATTCCGCCCGGAAGTCACGCGCAACGTCTTGCAACGGTCACGGGGCGACGGCACCTGGGCTGAAATCGCCCAGATGGCAGGCGTGGCCGCCACCGATTGGACTTGGTCATCGGCCTTCCTCGATGTGGATCTCGACGGCTGGGAGGACCTTCTGCTGACCACCGGCAATTTCCACGATGTGCAGGACATCGATGCTCAAAGTCGCATCATCCAGGAAGGTCTGTGGAAGACCCCGGAGACGCGTCAGCGAGCTCTGGCCCTGCTCCCGCGGCGCGAAACTCCGTCGATGGCCTTTCGCAATCGTCGAGACCTGACCTTTGAAGACTCAGGCAGGCTTTGGGGCTTTGATCAAAGTGGATTCGCCCATGGCATGGCCTTCGGGGACCTCGACAATGATGGGGATCTCGACGTCGTCATCAATGTCCTGAACGGTCCGGCCCGCATGCTGCGCAACGGCAGCCCGGCACCACGCTTGGCTGTGCGCCTGAAGGGAGCTCGCGGCAATACTGCAGGCATCGGGGCGAGGCTCAAGGTCACGGGCGGTCCAGTGACCCAGACCCAGGAAATGATCTCCGGTGGGCGTTACCTGTCCGGAGATCAGTCTCTCCGTGTCTTTGCGGCGGGTGCAGCCCGTTCGCTGGAAGTAGAGGTCGTGTGGCGCAATGGCCGCCGTTCTGTGGTCCGTGGTCTGGAGGCCAATCAGATCATCGAGATTGAAGAACGGGACACCCTCGATCCGCTCCCGCCCACCCCAGCGCCGCCGCCCCTGTTCGAGAGCCTTGTCACCGATCCGGATCCGGTGCCCGCACAGCCCGATGCCTCAGAAATCACCCGCCAGCCGCTCCTGCCGCGTCGTTTAGGAACTGAGGCCCCAGGTGTGGCCTGGGTGGATTGGGACGCTGATGGCGATCCGGACCTTCTGATCAGTGCCGACGAAGAGGGGCGTTTTCGGGCCCTCCGGAACGACGGACCGGCGGGATTCGTGCCGGAGACCGGAGCCCTGGGCTCAGTGAGCGTTTCGAACTCCGTCGCCGTCTTGGTCGATCGCCGGCGTGATTCTCCCTCCCGGCTCATGGCCGGGATTTCCAACGAAAAAGCGGCCCTCGCCCGGGCACCGCGGTTCCACAGCTGGACCGTCCAAACCGGCAAGCCAGTCGTCGCCAACAATGCTCCAGCCGATGAGGCGACGACCGGCCCCATGGCTTTGGCGGACATCGACGGTGATGGCCAGCTCGACCTGCTGGTCGGGGCCCGCGCCCGCGCCGGACGCTATCCGGAAACCTCGCCCACGGTGATTCTTCCCGGTCGGCCGGACGGTTGGGGCGAAGCCCAGCGGGTGACAGACCAGGTACGAGCCAGTGGCGCCGTCTTCACCGACACCGATGGCGACGGAGATCCGGATCTCGTGCTCGCCGGCGACTGGGACACCTTGCGGTTTTTCCGCAATGACGGCGGCCGCTGGGTCGATGCCACGGCTGAGTCGGGTTTGGGGGCTTGGCGCGGCCTTTGGAATGGCGTCAATGCGGGGGATTTCGATGGCGACGGCCGACTGGACCTGGTGGCCTCCAATTGGGGCCGCAACTGGCGGACGGATCAACCGGGCGCGAGCAATGCGCCCGTCCAAATGATTTATGGCGAGTTCCACGAGCCCGGCCAAGTACTGACCTTGATGGCCTCCTGGGATCCGCACAGTGGTCGGCAAACCCCGTGGCGCTCCTGGTCTTCGCTGTCTCAAGCTATCCCGGCATTGACCGAACGCGCGCATTCCCACCGCGAGTTTGCAGCCCTGACCGTCGATTCCCTCCTGGGTCCGTTGGCCACCCGAGGTCGGACTTTGACTGCCGAAACCTTCGATTCCATGATTTTCCTCAATCGGGGCGGTCGTTTTGAAGGTATCCCATTACCCGCTGAAGCCCAGTTCTCGCCGGCGTTCGGTGTTTCTATTGCTGATTTCGATGGGGATGGCAGCGAGGACCTGTTCCTGGCCCAGAATTTTTTTGGCATGGATGTGGAGACCTCGCGTCAGGATGCGGGCGCTGGCCTGGTGCTTCTGGGCGACGGTCGGGGCCACTTCCGAAGCCTGGATCCTCGTCAAGCCGGATTGAGTATGCCGGGTGAGCAGCGCGGCAGCGCAGTGGCCGATGTGGATGCCGACGGGCGTCCGGACCTGGCCGTGGGGCTGCAATCTGGCAAGACCCGGATTTTCCGCAACCGGGCAGGCAAACCGGGAGTCCGGGTGGCCCTGGAGGGACCCGCTGGAAACCCGGACGGTATTGGCGCCGGGGTTCGACTGGTGATGGGTTCACGGTTGGGACCGGTTCGCGAAATCCACGCTGGTGCCGGATTTCGGTCTCAAGATTCTCCAGAAATTCTTCTGGCCGCTCCGCAGGATCCGACGGCGGTGGAGGTGCGGTGGCCTGGAGGGAAGGTGCAACGTTGCGAGTGGCCAGTCGGTGCCCGTTCCGTGGTGATCCGTGCCGAGGGATTGCGCCCACGCTAGAAGAAGGCCTGCCCCAAAAAGGGCCACCCTAGGGAAAAGGAGTGAACAACTTTGTGGGTTCGGCCTGTATATTTTCGCTTGTGAACCCAAGACCCTTGGGAGCAAATCAAAAGGTTCCCCTCTTCTAGATCCGATTTAATCGGCAGACTGAATCCGCGTGCGTGGTTGCCCGGGGTATGGTCTTCGACCGGACCACTGATTGGGGGATTGTCAACCTCATCAACTCCCAAGTTATGAATCAAAAACCCAATACTGCCTCCTACCGGCTTCTCGCCGGTCTGGCTGCCCTCACCCTGGGCACGGTTGCGGCGCAAGCCCAAGCCGTTCCGCCGGTCCTCGCCCACTGGGACTTCGAACGCGTCGAGGCCGACGGCGTTTCCATCAAATCAGCCAACGGCAAGTACGTTGGAACCATCAATGACGCCGCCAAGATCACCGAGGCCGGTGGCGGTCGCCCCGGTGGCGGTCGTGGTTTCGACGTGTCCCGCGACACCTCCAGGGGCTACCTGCTGTTGGAGGCGACCGGTGCTGACAACCCGATGAACGAGGCCGCCGCCGACGACGCGGTGACCATCATGCTGTGGCAGAAGAATGTTTCCAACGTGGACAGCTCGTCCTTCTGGTTTGTCGCCGAAAGCCAGGGTCGTGGTATCCAAGCCCACGTCCCCTGGTCCAACGGGCGCATTTACCTGGACAGCAATGGCTGCTGCGGAGCTCCGTCCCAGCGCCTCGATCAGGCCGCTCCGGAGGGTTTCGACTGGACCACTTGGCACCACTACGCGTTCGTCAAGAACAAGGAGGCCAAGCAGATCTACATCGACGGTGAGCTCCTCGCCGAGCAGACCGAAGGCGTGAGCCCCCTGCCCACCGACTTCAATGCCCTGTACATCGGCTCGGCCAGCGATAAGAACTCCCCGAACGCCGTCATCGACGACTTCGCTGTTTTCAAGGGAGCGCTGACCCAGAAACAAATCCAAGACATCGTCAAGGGCGCGCCCATCGGCACCCCGCCGGTCGACACCGACAAGGACGGCATGCCGGACAATTGGGAAGTCGATTACGGCTTCAATCCGAATGATGCTTCGGATGCCGCCAAGGATTTCGACAAGGACGGCGCCACCAACGCTCAGGAGTTCGCTGCGGGCACCAACCCGATCGACGTGACCAAGCCGGTTCTCGTCTCGGCGGCCACCGCGGGCGACTTCAAGACGGTCACCTTGACCTTCTCGGAAGCCGTCGAAGCCGGTTCCGCCGCCACCTTGGCCAACTACGCCTTCAGCCCGAACCTCGCGGTCACCGCGGCGGCCGTGAAGAAGAACGTGGTGACCTTGACCACCGCGGCCCAGACCCCGGGTGCCGTGTCCTACACGGTCACGGTCAACAACGTGGTCGACACCTCCAAGAACGCGGTCGCCGCCAACAGCACGGCCAGCTTCTACTCGTTCCTGAACGTCAAGGACGGCGTCCTGAAGTTCTCGTTCTGGGGCGCCATCAACGGCACCCCGGTGGACAACCTCTACCAGGATCCGCGCTGGCCCGCCTCTCCGGACATGACGGCGGCGGTCTTCGCGTTCAACAGCCGCGATGCCTTGCCCAATGACTCCAAGGACAACTACGGTGCGTCCATCGAGGGTTTCTTGACCCCCGCCGAGAGTGGCAGCTACCGCTTCTTCATCTACTCGGATGACGCCTCGCAGTTCTTCATCAGCTCCGACGACAAGGAGGCCAACTTGGCCCAGATCGCCGAGGAGACCGGATGCTGCAACTTCTTCACCGAGCCGGACAGCGCCCGGACTTCTGAGCCCGTCGCGTTGACCGCCGGCAAGAAGTACTTCGTTCGCATGGTCTACAAGGAAGGTGGCGGCGGCGACTACGGTCAGATTGCCTGGCGTAAGGAAGGTGACACCACTGCGGCCAACAAGCTGACCCCGATCCCGGGTAAGTTCCTGAGCTCCGCTGTGGACCTCCCTGCCGATCCGGCCGGTGCCTACACCCAGATCAGCCCGGCCGCGAACGCCAAGGGCGTGAGCCCGGCGGCTTCCGTCACCATCGTGCACCGCGACGGCAAGACCCCGTGGACCGCGGCCAACGTGAGCCTGAAGTACGACGGCCAGACCGTGATCCCGACCGTCACCAAGGACGGCAACATCATCACCATCAAGTACACCCCGCCGGCTCTGGCCGCGAGCCTGTCGGTCCACACCGTCTCGCTCGGTTACCTCGATGCGGGTGGCAAGGCTGCCACCTACGACTACAGCTTCACCTCCGGTGCCTACAGCGGCACGACGGCGGACAAGGTGGGCGGATACCCCGGCCTGTTGATGGGTTCTTCGGTGTTCACCGCCGATGGCGCTGGCGCCACCGGTAAGGCGGGCGACAAGGCCATCAACCTCACGATGAAGGGTGGCCCCGTGGTCAGCTTCAACCGCGACTTCCTGGCCAAGGTCAACGCCGCCACGGCGAACGATGAGCTCACGGTGGCCTTCTGGCAGAAGAGGCTGGATATCTCCGACAGCTCCGCCTTCACCATGAACTCCCCGGGCAGCCCGAACAACCGCGGCTTCCATAGCCACACGCCGTGGAGCAACCAGAACATCTACTTCGACACCGTGGGTTGCTGCGACGGTGCCACCCAGCGCATCTCGGCCGACATCCAGACCTTCCCCGGTTATTCCGGTGATTCTTCCTGGTGGACCAACGCCTACCACTTGTTTGTGTTCACCAAGAAGGGTGCTTCGAAGAACATTTGGATCGATGGCCAGCTGTTCCTCTCGGGCGAAAACACGGCCAAGCTGCCGGTCGACATCGACGCCTTCTACATGGGCTCCGGTGCCAATGGCGCTGAACTGAGCCATGCCATCATCGACGACTTCTCCGTCTTCGGTAAGGAGTTGGTCGAGGCCGACGTCGTCGCCTTGTCCAAGGGCACCCTCCCGACGGCCCTTCCGGCCGCCAAGGGCTTGATTGCTTACTGGGACTTCAACGCTGCCCCGGCGGCTACCATCAGCAACCTGAAGGCTGCTGTGGGTGCCAACGGCAAGGTGAAGATCACCTTCGATGGCGCTGGAACGCTCCAAACCTCCACCACCCTCAACGGCACCTTTGCCGACTCCGCGATCAAGAGCGGGGATGAGATCACGGTGGACGGTGCTGCGCTGTTCATCCGCGCTAAGCGCTAAGACAGAAGACTCAAGAACTCGTTAGTGACACGGAGGCCGGGCGAAAGCCCGGCCTCCTTTATTTTCCGTGTGCCCGGCAGGGCACACGACGACGGGTTGAAGTCGCAAGTCATCCCGCTCGAGTCGCCAGCGAGACGACGGAACTCAGTTCGCTTCAGGAGGCCCCAGGATCACTGAAGAAAGGGACCTGCCCGGATTGGTCAGGGGAGGAGAGCTCCCCGACGAGTTGGCCTAGCGGAACCGACGAGGCCGGAAAGTGCCGCCTCGGGACGAACCACCGCTAGCACCGCCTCCGCCATTGCCGCCGCCATTGCCGCCGCTATTGCTACCACCACCACCTTGAGGTCTGGGGCCGCGGTTCGCAGGGCCAGCCCCTCTGGCACCCCGTCCTGGACCACCCCCGCGTCCACCCGAGGGGCCTGACTCCCGGCGTGAATCCGGAGACACAGCCGGGGCCGCTGCTGAATAGTTGAAGCCTTCCAGGCGCTTGCGCGGCAAGGCTCGGTGAATGAAGCGCTCCAGCGCCCGGAGATCGTTGAACTCGTCCGGACTGACCAGACTGATGGCATCACCCACGGCATTGGCCCGGCCGGTGCGGCCGATCCGATGCACGTAATCTTCGGGAGCCGGTGGGAAGTCGAAATTCACCACATGCGAAATTCCGTCCACATCGATGCCCCGAGCGGCGATGTCGGTCGCCACCAAAACCCGCACGGCTCCGCCCTTGAATTCCGACAAGGCCCGCAGGCGTTGGTTCTGAGACCGATTGGAATGGAGGGTCGCGGTGCGGATCCCGGTTTGTTCGAGCCGTCGGGCGATCCGGTCGGCACCGTGCTTCATGCGGGTAAAGACCAGCACCATCTCCATGGCAGGATCCAGCAGGAGCTGTTGGAGCAAGGCGGGCTTGAGATGGCGGGGTACTTCGTACACCGACTGGGCCACCGACTCGGCGGGATTGGAGCGTCTTCCGATTTCGACCGTCTGTGGGGTCTGCTGGAACTCGCGGGTCACCGCCTCGATCTCTCGCGACAACGTCGCCGAAAAGAGCAGGGTCTGGCGTCGTTTGGGCAGCTGTCGCACGACATCCCGGATGGAGGGCAGGAAGCCCATGTCCAGCATGCGGTCGGCCTCGTCGAGGACCAGGTGCTGGATACCGGAGAAGTTGCCATAGCGCCTGGCCATGAGGTCCAGCAAGCGGCCCGGCGTGGCGATGATGATGTCGGCTCCCCGTCGGAGCGCCTCGATCTGCGGTTTTTCGCCGACTCCGCCAAAGACCGTGGCCACGCTGAGGGACAGAAACTGGGCGTAATCCCGCACATTTTCGTGGATCTGGACCACCAGTTCCCGAGTGGGTGCGAGGATGAGTGCGCGGATATGGCCCGGGCTGGAGTGTCCGGTCGCCAGACGGGTCAGGAGCGGCAGTGTGAACGCTGCAGTCTTGCCGGTTCCGGTCTGGGCGATGCCAATGAGATCCTTGCCGGAGAGGATGACGGGAATGGCCGCGGCTTGAATCGGCGTCGGTTCGGTGTAGCCGGCCTCATCGACAGCGCGCAGCACACGAGGGTCCAAGCCCAGTTGTCTAAAATCCATTTTTGCCAAGGAATCCGTGAGGGAAGAAAAATCGAACAGAGAGGAACAGAGAAAATGAAATGGGAACGGGACGGAATGGCCGATCAGCCGATCCGCCAAGTGATCCGCGCTTTGTTGAGGTCGTACGGAGACATCTCCATTTTGACCCGGTCGCCTACGGTGAGACGGACCCAGCGCTTGCGCATCTTGCCGCACACAGTGGCCAAGACCAGATGCTGATTGTTCAGCTCGACGCGGAACATAGTGCCAGCCAGGACGCTTGAGATGCGACCTTCGACTTCGATGGCGTTTTCTTTCATGGGGACAGGACTCTATCGGGACAGGGACAGGAACAAAAGGGTACGATCTGAATGCAGGTCGACCGGAATGGGAACAGTGAAGAGAAAAAGGGCGAAGACCGGAAGACTCCAGCCTTCGCCCGTGAAAGAATAAAGGCTTGGGTACGGATTAGTACCGATCGCGACCACCACCGCCGTAGCCGCCACCGCCACCACCGCGACCGCCGCGGCTTCCGCCGCCGCCACCACCACCGTAACCGCCGCCACCACCGGACGGACGATCTTCACGGGGACGGGCGATGTTGACCGTCAGGGGACGGCCACCAATCTGGGCGCCGTTCATTGCCTCGACAGCCTTCTGGGCTTCGTCGGGGGTGCTGAAGGTGATGAAGCCGAAACCGCGGGGACGGCCGCTGACGCGGTCGACCATCAGGTTGGCTTCCAGGACGGTGCCGTATGCGGCGAATGCGTCCTGCAGTTCGTTCTCGGTGGTATTGTAGGAAAGGTTTCCGACAAACAGTTTGTTGCTCATGGATGACTTGCTGTTCGGAGTACCGCTTGCGTTCTCGAGGTTGTTCCCGACTGCCGGGTTTCAAATCATCACCGAACCAAGTTCACCTGAGGATTCACCACGCCTTGGAAGCACTAGATCTCTGACAGACAGCACCCATCCTCCTTATTTTGAGATTCAGGGCAAATCCTTTCGTTGACTATTTTTGCAGTCAACGCTCCGGTCACAGACGCACAGTGATGCCTTGAGCGGCCAGAAACACCTTCGCTTCACGGACGGTGTGGGTACCGAAATGGAAGATGCTGGCAGCCAGAACGGCGTCGGCGTGCCCTTCTTTCAGGACATCGGCCAGATGCTGCAAATTGCCGGCCCCACCGCTGGCCACCACCGAGATGCCGACCGCCTCGCTGATGCGCCGAGTAATCACCAGATCGAAGCCTTGCTTGGTGCCATCGGCATCGATGGAGTTGAGAACGACCTCGCCCGCCCCCAGTTCGCAGGCTCGACAAGCCCATTGGACCGCGTCCAGTCCGGTTTCTTTTCGGCCGCCTGCCGCAAAAACCCCCCACCGGTCCGGGCCAACCTTTTTGGCATCGATCGAGACCACGATGCATTGGCTTCCGTATTTCTCAGCACCCTGTCGGATCAACTCCGGATTCGAGATGGCGCTGGAGTTGATGCTGATCTTGTCGGCGCCGGCGCGGAGCATTTGCCCCATGTCGTCCACGGTCCGGATGCCGCCTCCGACCGTCAGGGGCATGAAGCACTGGTCGGCCGCCCGCTCGATGACGCCGATCAT
>CANHYD010000043.1 GCA_947464705.1 Verrucomicrobiota bacterium
CCCCGATTCATGGCCAACAAAAAGAGTGCGATGGCCGAGGCTCTCGAGGTGATGGAATCGGCCTGCAATGAAGCGCGAGCCCGGGCCATCATGGGCAACCGGCCGATGCAGGTGGTGCTTTATGGCGCGGAGGGCCGGGTTCTGGTGGAACCGGCTCCGGAAGGCGTGATGGGTGCCACCAATGGGGTTTCGATGGCCTCGTTCGATCGGCTTCGGGATTCTGAGTCCTTGAGTTCTGGCCCCTTGGCCAAACCTCCGTACCATGGGCAACTCAATGACGATGTCGCTTTCCGGAGTCTTTTCGTGAACGGACAGAACATGATGAGTTCTTCGCTGGCTGCGATCCGGTTCTTCCCCAATGGCACGAGCGATGCGATGAGCGCCGAACTCAGTTGGCTCAAAGGAGGGCTCGAGGTGAAGCAGCTCACCTTGGAGGTCATCACGGCCCGGCTTTCCATCGAGGATCTCCGATGAGGTGCCGCCCTAACAAGACAGCCCGCTGTGGTCAGGCCGGTGCGGCCTTCACACTGATCGAGGTGGCCGTGGCCTCAGCCATTATGGCGTTGGCCCTTTTCGGGTTCATCTCGGTGTGCTCCACGGCGCTCAAATCGGCCAAATCCCTCAATCGGGTGGAGGTGGACGCCAGCAGCCTCGCAGCCGAGTTGTCGATCTCCAATCGACTGGAGGAAATGTCCGACCAGGGCGACTTCGGCAAGCTTTACCCCGGCTACCAATGGAGCCGTTCGGTCTACGAGGTGGGAACCAATGGCTTGTTTCGGGCCGACTTTGTCATCGTGGGCGGACCGAAGGGTTCGGAGCGTCGCATGAGCGTGCTCTATTTCCCCAAGCAATATGTCCAGGGGGCCCGATGATGAAAGGGTTGATGTTCTCCAACGCCCGGTCTCTGCGACGGGGAGGCTTCACGGTGATGGAGGTCATGGTGGCCATCTTCCTCTTCGCCCTGATCCTCATGATGATCTACTCGACCTGGAGGCTGATCTTCCAGAGTTCGCAGGCGGCCATCCGTTCCACCACAGATTCCCAGCGTGCTCGGATGGCCATGCGCACGGTCGAGGACGCCCTCGCTTCGGCCACGATGTTTGCGTCCAACCCGCGGCTCTATTTTTTCCAAGCCGACACCGCAGGGCAATTCGCCGCGGTGAGCTTCGCCGCCGACCTCTCGGATTCGTTCCCCAATAGCGGGATGTTCGGTGGGGAACGCATCCGGCGTGTGAGTTTCTATGTTCCTCCCGGCGGCAATGATCTGGTGCTCGAACAGAACTCCCTGCTGGCGGATTTTGAGAGCGGCGGCGAGCCGGCGAGCATTGTGTTGGCGCGCGAGGTTCAGCTCTTCCAGTTGGAGTTCTGGGATGGGCAGCAGCGAGACTTCGTCGAGGAATGGCTTTCGACCAACCAGTTGCCCGTCATCGTCCGTGTGACATTGGGTTTCGGGCAATCCAAGGGGTCTCGCGAGCCGGCGCAAATCGTCAGCCGGGTGGTTCGCTTGCCGACCGTCGCGGTGCCTCGCGAGGCTCAGGGAGTGATCGGAGGGGCTCCATGATGGAAACCCTCTTCCAGACGCGGAGCAGCCTGAAAACTCGCCAGCGTGGCGTGGCGCTCTTGATGGTCATGCTTCTGATCTTCGCCATGGCGGTGATCGTCACAGCCTTTGCCTACACGATGAAGGTCGAGGGCCGCCTGGCCACTCGCACCCAGAGCGAGAGCGAGATGGAATGGATGGGGCGCTCCGGCATTGAAATGGCCAAATGGGTTTTGTCGTTGTCCCGACAGATTCCCGGTGAGCAAACCTACGACGGTCTCAACCAGTTCTGGGCCGGTGGCGTCGGGCCGACGAACATCGCGGACAACCCCTTCGAGGGCGTTTCCTTGAAGGATGTGCCTCTCGGGGAGGGGACCATTTCCATCGAGATCGTGGATGCGGAGCGCTACCTGAACCTCAATTCCATCGCCACGCGCAATCCTCAGTTGCTCGAGTTGATCTTGCAGATGTGCGGTGCGGGAGCCTCGGATTCGGCCGATGTCTCCTCGGCGATCCGGGACTGGATTGACCCGAACGATGACTCAGCGATGGGAGGCGGTGCGGAGAGCGATTTCTACAGGACGCTCAATCCTCCCTATGTGGCCAAGAATGGTCCGATCGATGACATGTCGGAACTGCTCAAGATCCGCGGGATCACTCCCCAGTTGTACTGGGGCCCTCGCCTTGGGGGCAGCGGTGGGGGTGGTGGTGGCGAGTCGGTCGACTCCATGGGGCGGCGCGTCCAGTCTACTTTTTTGGGGCAGAGCATCGCGGGATCGGTGGGCTTGGCGGACGTGTTCTCGGCGGTTTCCAGCGGCCAGGTAAACATCAACACGGCTCCGTATCCGGTCTTGGTCATGGCCTGCGGTGGTGACGAGAACATCGCCCGCAACATCCAAGAGCAGCGGGCGGGCATGGATGGGGTGGATGGCACCTACGACGACACGCCGGCCCGCGGGCCCCAAGACATCGCCCGCTTGCAGGGAGTTCCGGTGATGCCCAACCAAGGCACGCCGCTGGCGGTGTTCTCGACGGTGAGCAGCACCTTTGAGGTTCGAGTGGATGCCCGACTGGGAGCGTTGTCGCGCCGGTACATTGCGGTCTTGAGACGCACCAGCTTGCGGGATATGCCGGTGCTGACTTTCCGTCGGGAGTGAGTCTCGGTTGGAATGTCGTCTGACAAAGAGCGAGTCCTCGGGGCCGATGCAAAATCGCCGGGCGAGTTCTCCGTGAGCTGGAAAGCCGGCTCACGAGAAGGCTCACGAGATGAATTACGGAACTGGAGTTGCCACCGGAATCTTGAAGAAGCATTGCCAGCTGCCGCCGTAGTCGGAGCCGAGTGAGACCCGTTTGTTGGACTGCCATTCGACGTGGCCGTCCTCGAAGCCGAAGTTGCCGCCTTCCGGTGCGCCCCGGGTGATCCGGTGAACCGCCGTGGCCACCTTCTTGCCGTTGTAGTCGGTGAACCAGTTCAACCGGGCATCGAGGATGTTGGTGGTCCTGGAACCGACGGCCTGCATGCGGTCGATGATGATGGGCGCCGCTTCGTACATGCCTCCGAGCTTCTTCTTGAAGAACCACTCGGAAGTGCCCTGGGCTCCACTGGTGACATCGGTGTCTCCAGTTCGCCGGCCGGGCAAGTAGAAGTAACCGATCAATTGAGGCTCGTTGTCCGTGTTGATCATCCCGCGTTCTGCGGCGCGGTGCCAATCATCGGTCGGGCAGAACAACACGTCATTGGCCGCACGGGTGTTGTTGGCCGAGGTGCGGCGGTTCTTGATGAGGTAACCGTTCCAGAAGTTGCTCATGGTGGGCATCATCCAGCTGAATCCGGTGCCGCCGCTGTTGTCCGGAAAGGAGTTCTGGTTGTCGGAGGCGTACAGGTTGACGGCGATGCCCCATTGCTTGCAGTTGCTCGCACACAGGGTCTTCACTGCCTTGGACTTGGCCCGGGACAAGGCGGGCAGAAGCATGCCGGCCAGGATGGCGATGATGGCGATGACCACCAGCAGTTCGATCAGGGTGAAGGCGCTGGGGCTATGGCGGCGTTGAAGGTTCATGGCTGGAGGCGACGAATAACGGGGAGTCTGTCTGTTTCTAGCGTTCCTTCCGGTCGGAGCGAGTGAAATCTGCGGTGCGGGGAGCGAATCTCTGCGGGGGAGGGCTGCGCTCCCGACAGACTATCGGCCGCCTCATAGCCCTATCTTCCTGTCCTGCCGCCGCTGATCGGCAGTGGTCCCGGATTTGGCGGGGAGTGGTTTGGATGGAATCGGGGGTGGAAAACCAAACCGCCCCGGCCGATGACTCGGCAGGGGCGGGTGGTTGAGGCAGCGATCAGTTCCGCGACTTGGCCAACTCGTCGTTGTTCATGGCGTTGAAGATCTTCCACTCCTCGTTGTGATAGGTGGGGTCCGGGCGGAAACTGAGCTTGGCGAAGAACTTCTTCTCCAACTCGATGAGCAGCTTCTCGTCCCGGGTCCGCAAGCGATCCAGGACGCGCGGGTTGCAGACGATCTTGACCTGGAAGTCGCCGTCGTCACGCGGGCGACCTTTGAGGATCTGGGTCAGCTTGCGCTGGATTTCGACACTCATGGTCTCGGCGCTCTTGATGACGCCACGTCCCTTGCAGTGCTCGCAGTCGTCGTAGAGCGACGAACGCACGCTCTCGGTCTGGCGCTGGCGGGTCATCTCCATGAGTCCGAGCTGGGAGAGCGGCAGGACGTGCGTCTTGGCCTTGTCCCGCTTGAGGTTCTCCTTCATCCGCTGGTAGATGGATTGCTGGTCGCGCCGCGACTTCATGTCGATGAAGTCCAGCACGATGATGCCGCCCATGTTGCGCAGGCGGAGCTGGCGGGCGATCTCGTCGGCGGCGTCCTGGTTCACCTTGAGGATCGTGGCGTCGTGGTCCTTGGTGCCGGCCTGCTTGTGCTTGCCGGTGTTCACGTCAATGGCCACGAGCGCCTCGGTCTCGTCGATGATGAGGTAGCCGCCGCTCTTCAGGTTCACCTGGCGGCTGAAGGCAGCCTCCAGTTGGCGGGTGATATTGTAGCGGTCGAACAGCGGCTCGGCCTCGTTGTAGAAGTGCACCTTGCGCGCGGACCGGGGGCTGATGCGCTTGATGCTGTCGCGGATCGATTCGTACTTCTTGAGGTCGTCGATGACGATCTTGTCGACGTCTTCGGTGAGGAAGTCGCGGACGGTGCGTTCGATGAGGTCGGGTTCTTGATAGACGCAAGAGGCCATCGGCTGGCTCTTGATGCGTTCTTGGATGAGCTTCCACTCCTCCAGCAGCAGGGCGAGATCACGGACGAAGTACGCCTTGCGCTTTTCTTCACCGGCGGTGCGGATGATCACCCCCATGCCCTCGGGGATGGTCAGTTCGCGGACGATCTTCTTGAGGCGCTGGCGCTCCTCGACGTTCTCGATCTTGCGGCTGATGCCGGACTGGTCGGAATTGGGCAGCAGGACGAGATAGCGGCCGGGCAGGGAAAGGTTGGTGGTGACGCGGGGCCCCTTGGTGCCGATCGGTCCCTTGGTCACCTGGATGATGATCTCGCTGCCCGGCGGAAAGAGTCGGGGGACATCCTTCTGGGTGATCTTGGGCTTGTCTTTGCGGCGCGATTTTCCGCTGTCATCGCGCTCCACGATCTCGACGCTGGAATCGAAGGTGTTGGGGATGATGTCCCAGTAGTGGAGGAAGGCGTTCTTCTCGAAGCCGATGTCCACGAAGGCGGCCTTTAGGCCGTCCTCGAGGTTCTTCACCTTGCCCTTGTAGATGGAACCGACCAAACGGTCGTCGCCGGTCCGCTCGACCGTAAGGTCTTCCAGTTTGCTCTCTTCGAGCACCGCGACGCGGGTCTCCAGAGGTTCGGCATTGATGACCACCTCTTTGATGATCTTTTCCTCGGGGCGGATCAACCGCTTGACCTTCTTGACCACCTCCTTGACCGCGGCCCGCGCCTTCTCGATGAGGCCCTTGGGTTCGCGAGGCGGCTTGGGTGCCTGCTCTGTGGGTTCATCGTGAGCCTCCTCGGGGCGGGAGAGATCGGGGGAACGGTAGGTCTGGTCCCGGCCGTTCTTGGTCAGATTGACCTCGGGGGCGTCGATGGTGTCTTCGGGAAGTCCGGCCGCACGGTTTTCGGCGCGACGGATCTCGGACTCGTGTCGGCGGATGTCGAAGACTCGCTCGTCACTGGTTTTCTCGCCAATGGCCTCCATGCGGGCGTTGGCGGCAGATCGGTTGGGGTTGGGAGTGCCGATGCCCCGGGTGGGCTTGAAACGCATGGGCACCTTGCCGCGTTTGAATGTCTGTTGACTCATGTCTGTAGGATTCGAATTTCAGTACCGTTTGCGGTACAAATGGATGTTTTGAAGAACACCGACCGCGATCAGTGAGCAGAGCACTGAGGTTCCGCCTGCACTCAGCAGGGGCAGTGGAATGCCCGTGACCGGCATCAGTTTGATGTTCATGCCGATGTTCACGAAGATGTGTATGAAGAAGAGGGTGACGACGCCGACAGCCAGCAGGCGTCCGAGCCGGTCGCGCGATTCTCCAGCGGTCTTGATGCCGCTGAACAGGACGATGCCGTAGAGGGTGATGACGGCGACGCTTCCGATGAAGCCGCGCTCCTCGGCGATGACCGAAAAGATGAAATCGTTGTGGGCACCCAATCGGGGCAAATAGCCCAGGCGATGCTGAGTGCCCTCGCGCCACCCTTTGCCGGTGAAGCCGCCCGAGCCGACCGAGATGAGCGCCTGCTCCACGTTCCAGGACATCTGTCGCTTGCGCTGTGCGGCTCTCTGGCGTTGTTCCGGGGTGGCTGAGGCTGGAGCGAAATCGGCGTTGAAATACACCAGCAAGCGTTCGCGCTGGTAGTCTTGAAGGCGGATGAGTCGCCAGTTCTCGGGGGCGATGAAGATGTCGACGGCGATCAGGCTGACGATGAGGAAGGTGCCCCCCAGCAGCTTGACCACAAAGCGCTGCGGAACTCCGGCCACCAGCATCATGACCAGGGTGATCGGCAGAAAGACCAGCGATGAACCCAAGTCAGGCTGCTTGAGAATCAGACCCAGTGGCAGGAGCGTGAGCATCAATGCCTTGAGGAAGACGCCGGGCGAGCGCAGTTCCGAGGAGGGGCGCGCCAGGAAGTTGGCCATGGCGAACAGGAAGGTCAGCTTGGCCAATTCGCTCGGCTGGAATTGGATCGGGCCGAGATCCAGCCACCGCCGCGCGCCGTTGCGGGAGGTTCCCACGACATGGACCGCGACCAGTAGTGCGACGGACACCCAGTAGCCGACCATGGCCCATCGGGCCAGCCGGCTGTAGTCCACCAAGCTGAGCCCAAGGACGACCAGAAGTCCGATGCCGAAGGCGATCACCTGGCGGGTGGCCGTCCATTGGTACCAGGGGACCCCTCGTGTCAATTCGGGGCCGCCAGTGGTGCTGAAGATGAACAGGGCGCTGATGATCATCAGACCCAACACCGAGACCCACAGGGGCCACAGGATAGCTGCCTCGGAACGCCGATTCTGGAGGGAGAGCGGAGTCATGGGTTCAGGGCAATGGGCCGGCCGGTCCCCGTATCTCGGGCGCGCAGGTGTTCGTAGATCTTCTGGGCCACTGGGCCGCAGGTGCGACCTCCGGAGGCACCGCTTTCCACCATCACGACCACGGCGTAGCGCGGAGACTCGAAGGGGGCGAAGCTGGCGAACCAGGTCACTTTATCCTTCACTCCGTTGCCCTTGATCTCGGCGGTGCCCGTCTTGCCGCAGACCTGATAATCGGCAACGCGGGCGGTAGTGCCGGTCCCTTCGCCGTCCAAGACGTCATCGCGCATGGCGGCCCGGATGCGGGCGAGGTATTCGGGACGGGTTTCCAGGCGGCTGCGCACCTGACCGGGGCGAATGGCGCTGGGGGCCTCTTCGCTGAGGGGATCACCCGATTCGAGGCGATCGACCAAGCGCGGGTAATAAACAGTCCCGCCATTGGCGACCGCGGCCACCATCACGGCCAGTTGCAATGGGGTCACCGTGACCTCTTGGCCGATGCTGAAGTTGGCCAACCGTCCTTGGGGCCAGCGCTCGGCTCGGGCCTCGGCGGGCTCAGGCATCCAGCCGGACCGCTCTTCGGTGGGCCGCAGTTGGATGCGTGTCTGTTCGCCGAAGTGGAACCGGTGGGCGGTGGACAGCAGCCGGTCGTATCCGGCGTCCAGTCCCAGTTGGATGAAGTAGGCGTTGGAGGATCGGATGAAGGCGCGACGAAAGTCGTAGGGGCCCGGAGGTGCGGTGTCCTCGATCTTGATGTTCCCGCGGTGATAGAGGCCCTTGCCCGGTTTGGAGGGGTTGGCTTCGACAATCTGCATCCGGTCTGGGTCCAAGCCGTTCTCCAAGGCTGCCAGGGCAGTCACGATCTTGAAGGTGGAACCCGGTGAATAAGCGCCGTCGGTGGCCCGGTTCATCAGGGGCGTCCGCTTCGGGACATCGTAGTAGTTGGTCCATCGGGCCCGGCTGATGCCGTCGATCCATTCGCCCGGATCGAAGCTCGGGGCGCTGGCCAAGGCCAGGACGTCCCCATTGCGGACATCCAGCACGACCACGGCTCCCCGCTCTTCGCCGCTCACCGCGGCCAGCGCCGTCTCGGTGGCCTTCTGGACCTCGAGGTCGAGGGTGGTGATCAAGTTCTGACCGGGCACGGGCACGGTGGTCATGGTCTCCCCCACCCGATATCCATCGCTGTTAACGAGGATGCTCTTGGAGCCGGAGGTGCCTCGGAGGGCGGTATCGAAAGCCGCTTCCAGTCCGGCGGCCCCCTGATAATCCCTCAGTCGGTAATCGAACGAGTCACCGTCCTCGCCTTCAAAATCATCGGCTCGAACCAGATATCCCAGCGTGTGGGCGGCCAAAGGGCCGTGCGGATAGTGACGGACGGCTTGCAGCTCGATGCTAATTCCGCGGATGGACCAGGATTGCTCGGTCAGAAGCGAGACTTGTTGCGGCGTCAGCTTCTTGAGCACGGCCAGCGGCAAGGCGCGACTGTTGGCCCAGTGACGGTGCAGTTCCGATTCGGTCAGTGTCAGAGGCAGTCCGACCTTGCTGGCGACCCGGGAGACCACATTGCTCAGGACATTGTAGCGGGCCTGCCGCCAGAGGAGGGTGTTCTCCTCCGGGCGGATGAGCACCCGAGGTGGATCGCGGCGAAGCTTCGACATCATCCGCTCCCAGAGTCCGGGAGATGGAGAGTTGGTGCCGCCGCGGGCCGCCACGACTTCGCGGCGCAGTCGGCCGTATTCCCGGGAGAAGTCCCGGCTCAAGGCCTCGAGATACACGTCCAAGCGGTAACGCGGAACGTTCCCCACGCATTCGCGCCCCTGCCGGTCGAGGATGCGTCCCCGAAGGGCGGGAACCCGCACCGACTGGAAACTCTGGGTCTGCAGGGATTGCTCAAAGCGGTGGTGGCCGAGAATTTGGACCCGTAGCAGCCCGATGAGCAACACCAGCAGCCCAGCACCCACCACACCAGCCATCCATCTCAATGGCCGCTCTCCTTTGTTGAACTGGTCGAAGATCAGCATGGTTCAACGTAGGCGAAATTGGCGGCCTCGGACGGTTTCCCGATCGGCCCGGAAGCTGGAGGTGGTCAGCGGGCGGTAGTCGAAGATCCGGTGGAGCCAATCGAACATCCGGAAGAGGACGGGGCAGGCGATGCCATTGAGCAGGCCCAGCAGCAGGAGTTGGACGAACGTAAAACGGCCGGTCACGGGTTGGGAACCAGTGAGGGAAAGCACCCCCAGGGTCAGGAGCGGCACGCCGGCCCCGGCTCCAAGCCCGATCCAGAACTGGGCAAACCCCTGGTCGCGCAGAATCAAGTGACGCTGCAATTGCAGGGTGAATCCCAACAAAAATAGGGGCATGACACTAATCCCCAAGGGGGAGGCAGACAGGGAATCGGCCCAGAGACCGCTCAGGACGGCCAGAAAAACGGTGATGCCAAAGCCATGGGTCAAAGCCGCGTAGCAAATGAGCGCCGGGCTCAGCGCCATGGGCACGGCCAACCATTGTCGTAGGCCTGAGAATTGGGTTTGGGCGAACACCGACAGCCATGTCACCAAGAAGAGCATGATCAGGGTGAAGCGGTTCATGGCTGCAGCACCCACACTTCTTCGAGGCGGTTGAGATTGGCTGCCAGACGGACTCGGGCCGTGGTGAACACGTTGCCGTCTTCGTTCCGGGTGTCGACAATGGTCCCCACCGGGAGGCCCGCCGGAAATACCCCGCCCAAGCCGCTGGTGAATACGACTTGGCCCGCCATGATTCCGGGGCAGTTCTGCAGCAGGGTCATTTCCACCAACCCGCCATCGCCTGAAAGGGTCTGGCCCGGTTTGATGATCCCCAGATCGCGAGTTTCTTTGACCACCACAGCCACACCGCACTCGGCATCACCGACTAGCGCCACTTGGGAGTGGCTCAGGCCTGCCTGACTAACCCGGCCCACCAGGCCTGCGCCGGTCATTACGACTTGGTCGGGTTTCAGGTTGTCCCGGGATCCCAGATTGACCTGGATCGTGCGCCACCAGGTTGTCGGATCCCGTCCCACCACTCGCGCCAATTTGAGGTGCCAGGGGCCGCGTGGCGCTGCACCGATGGCCGATCGCAGTCGCTGGTTCTCCGCCAGGGCATCGGCCCCCTGTAGAGCCGAGACTCGCAACTCGGCATTCTCGCGTTCCAGACGTAGGAGGTTATCGACCAACGTGGAGCGGGGGAGGACTTGGTAACCAGCCCGATCGAGCAGGTCATCCGAGGCAGCCCGGATGCCAAAGAGAGGCAGGAACGAGGCGCCGATGGCAGATTTGACCTGTGTCTGGAGAGAGACAGGCAAATTCAGCAGGCACAGCGTGAGGAGTCCTACGCCGGCCAATGCAAGGTAATGGGTCCGCTTCAGCACGTTCGATCCGGTGACGGACGAACGAACCCCGAGGAGATCAGGTGGACGTGGAGGAAGCGACTCTTCGGAGGAAGGAGAGTTCCTGCAGCACACGCCCGGTTCCCGTGGCCACAGCGCTCAACGGATCGTCGGCGATGTGGACCGGAAGGCCGGTTTCTTGAGAGACCAAGCGGTCGATGTTGCGCAACAGCGCTCCACCGCCGGCCATCATGATGCCCTTGTCTACCAAGTCGGCGGACAATTCCGGGGGGCACCGTTCCAACGTGATGCGGACAGACTCCAAAATACTCGAGAGCGGTTCTTGCAGGGCGGCCCTGATTTCTTCGGACCGGATGACGACCGTCTTGGGGAGGCCCGCACTGAGGTCGCGGCCCTTCACCTCCATGGTCAATTCCTGGTCCAACGGAAACGCCGACCCGACACGGATCTTGATCTCCTCGGCGGTACGTTCGCCGATCATTAAATTGTGTGCGCGCTTCATGTGCGCGACGATCGTTTCGTCGAATTCATCGCC
>CANHYD010000044.1 GCA_947464705.1 Verrucomicrobiota bacterium
ATCCATCGCTCTCCATCACCAGCATTGGCTCCAACGAAAACGCCAAGCCTCCCCTCACCCTGTGTCCAACCTGGAAGCCTCCTCCCTCTTCAGTCTCCGCCCAGCGCGGGTTCTGGCCAGCAGCTGAATCCTGCCCGTATCACTATTGATTTTGCCATCAATGATGGATGGTCGATTGAATGATTCGCTTCGGATTTAGCCCCCTGGTCACCCCTCCTCGACAGCCAAACACGACAACTCGGCACCCGTTCGCCTCCTCCCCAAAGCCAAAGACCTCCGAACGCTTTCCGGAGCATCGGTTTGCGAGGCTGGCAACAGCAGCCTTTTCAGATCAGATACTTGATCCGATGAGTCGGATCAGGGTCTCCTGATGACCACCCCATGTATTTTACGATGCGTACCGTAAATCGCTATGAGCACAGGTCGCCGAGCCTGTCCCTAATTCTCGTTCTGACTCTGGTTTTTGTGTCTGTTCAGACGCCGACGAGAAGCCTCTTGGCTGATGGTCCATCGGACAATTCGTCTGAAACCGTTCGACGAGTCCCACCGGTGGGAATCGCCATCTCCGAATCGATCCGGCAAGAGCTCAGTGCCGAGGCAAAGATGCTGGAGGCCAATCTCGCCGAGGCTCGATTACGCTGGTCCCGTAATCCACAGCAACTGAGGCATTGGGCAGACATCGCGATTTTCAGCAAATCCGTGGACTGGGCGCTGCGCTACCAGGAGATCTTCAAGACCAACGAGGTGGATTCCGCTCGTTTGCAGTTGAAGACGGCCACCGACCGATTGCAGGCACTGGATAAGGGACAGGCTCCTTGGACGGATGTTCCTGGGCCCACGGTTGGCGGATATGTGTCCCGGATTGATGGATCCGTGCAACCGTTCGGGTTGGTGATTCCGCACGGGTGGCGCCCCAACTCCGGCAGACAGTGGCGCCTGGATTTCTGGTTCCATGGTCGGGGCGAAACACTGAGCGAATTGGCCTTCATCGCCGATAGAATGAAGAACATCGGGGAATTCTCACCCCCGGACACCTTCGTCCTGCACCTCTATGGGCGCTATTGCAACGGCAGCCGATTCGCCGGAGAGACCGATTTCTGGGAGGCCTTCGAGGAGGTCCGACGGCGCTATCCAATTGATGAAAATCGCCTGATCGTTCGAGGGTTTTCGCTCGGTGGCGCTTCTGCTTGGCACTTTGCCGTGCACCACGCGGCACGCTGGGCCGCTGCCGCCCCTGGGGCCGGATTCAGCGAGACGGCAGAATTTCTCCGAGTCTTCCAGCAGGAGCAACTCCGCCCCGCCCTATGGGAACAGAAACTTTGGCGCCTCCATGATGCGACCGCGAATGCGGTCAATGTGTCCATGGTGCCACTGATCGCCTACAGTGGGGAAGAGGACCGCCAAATCCAGGCTGCAGAAGCAATGCGGGCCGCGTTACGGGCCGAGGGCATGGAACTGACCCACCTGATCGGCCCCAAAACGGGGCATAAATACGAGGCGAGCGCCAAAGCAGAACTGAATCGCCGGTTGGATGCATTAGCGGCAGTAGGCCGCACCCGAGTCCCGCGTGAAGTGCGCATGGTGACCCATTCGTTGCGATATCCGCAGATGGCTTGGGTGACGGTCGACGCCTTGACTGAACACTGGGAGCCAGGACGGGTAACAGCGCAACTCCCGGATGGGGACAGGCTCCTACGGGTCGAGGCCGACGGAGTGGAAGCTCTGACTCTTGAATTCGGCCCGGGCGAGGCCCCGTTCCCAGTCCACCAGCCCGTTCGTGTGGCTTTCGCCGGAACGGACAACACAGTGATCCTGGAATCCACCCGACCCGGAACCGATCGTTCTTGGAAGGCCAGCTTCCACCGCAAGAACGGGGTCTGGAGGACTGGTCCGGATCTGACAGTAGGGCTGCGCAAACGTCACGGCCTCCAGGGTCCCATCGACGACGCCTTCATGGATTCTTTCATGATGGTGCTGCCAACTGGAACACCGCTGAACACCGCGGCCGGCACTTGGGTGAAGAGCGAGTCCACCCGAGCCATTGAGCATTGGCGACGTCACTATCGCGGTGATGCCCGACAGAAGTCCGACAAGGATGTGTCGGAAGCGGATATCCGCGATCACAACCTGGTCCTATGGGGAGATCCTTCGAGCAACCAACTGCTCGCCAAACTGGCCTCGTCACTCCCCATTCGCTGGGAGAAGGACCGCATCGTGGTGGGCGAGCAATCCTTTGCCACCGACACCCATGTTCCGATCCTGGTGTTCCCGAACCCCTGGAATCCCACCCGCTATGTCGTGCTGAACAGCGGATTCACTTTCCGGGACTACGACTATCTCAACAATGCCCGCCAAACCCCCAAGCTTCCAGACTGGGCCATCATCGACCTCCGGCAGGCGCCCAATGCTCGTACCCCGGGCGGGATTTCCGCTGCCGGGTTCTTTAGTGAACGTTGGGAACTGCGCTGAACTCGAAGGATCCGAGGGTCCTGCTTCAGAGGAGAGTCTTGGCCTTGGCCAGGGCTTCTTCGAGTCGGGCGGCATCCTTGCCACCGCCACGCGCCCCATCCGGACGCCCTCCGCCCTTCCCGCCAATGATCGGAGCAATGGTTTGGATGAGCTTGCCAGCCTGCACTTTGGCCGTGAACTCCGCAGTCACCGCGGCCACCAAAGCGACGGCACCGGCGGAATGACCTCCCAGAAGGATGACGCCATTGAACTGAGACTTCAGCACATCCACCACGGTCTGAAGGGTTTCGCCATCGGCCTCGCCCAGATTGGCGATCAACGCCGGGATACCGTTCAGCGTCTCGGACTTGGCCAACAAGTCCCGAGCCTTGCCAGCCGCCTCGCGCTGGGAGGCGGCCTTGAGGGATTTTTCCAACTCACGACTGTGCGCCAAGAGCCCCTCGAGCTTTTTCTCCAATTCACCCAGAGGGCTGTTGAGCTTGGCGGCCAATGATCGGATCAGGGCCTCGTCAGCGCGCGCTTTGTCGAGGGCGGGTATCCCGGCGATGGCCTCGATGCGGCGAACTCCGGCGGCTACCGCCGATTCGCCCAAGATGCGGAACATTCCGATTTCACCCGTGGCACGGGTATGCGTACCACCGCAAAGCTCCATAGAATAACCATTGAGCTGGGCGGCCTGTCCACCGATCTGCACAACACGGACAATATCGCCATATTTGTCACCGAAGAACTGGAGGACATCCTTGCGATTCTTGACCTCGGCGTGGGCAATTTCAACCCACCCTACGTGAGCGTTCTCCACAATACGCTCATTGACCAACCGCTCAATGTCGATCACCTGCTGAGGCGTCAGCGGGGCGCTGTTGAAGTCGAACGTTAGCTTCTCCGGGGTGACGTTGGACCCCTTTTGGGAGGCTTCCTTGCTGGCCACTTCATGGAGAGCCCAATGAAGCAGGTGAGTCACCGTGTGGTGACGTTCGATGGCGTGCCGACGGTTCGCATCGACGCGGAGGTTCACCGATGAGCCAACCACTGGAGCGTCACCGCCTTCAATGAAATGGAGCCATACATTGCCGGATTTCTGGGTACTGGCGATGCGCCAGAGATGCCCGGAGCCACTGATCTCGCCGGTATCTCCCACCTGTCCACCCATCTCCGCGTAGCAGGTTGAAGCATCGAGGATGATGGCGGTCTTGTCTTTCAGCTCGACCACTTCCAAAACCTGAGCACCGATTTCCAATGCGTCGTACCCAAGGAATCGTGTCGGGGACTTGGTCTCAATTTGCGAGAGTTCGATGACCTGCTTCTTCTGAGAGGCGCGGGCACGGGCTCGTTGCTCCTCCATCAGTTCTTCAAAACCCGCCTTGTCCACCGACAGTCCGCGCTCGCGGGCCATGAGTTCGGTGAGGTCCAGCGGGAACCCTTGCTCATCGTACAACCGGAAGGCGAAAGCGCCCGAGATCTGCGAGGAGGCGGCCTGTGAGGATTCCTTTTCGAACAACTCGATACCTCGATCCAAGGTACGATTGAAGGCCTCTTCCTCGAGACGCAAGACATCCTTCACCTGCTGCTTGCGGGTGCGAATCTCAGGAAACACATCGCCCATGGTCCGAGCCAGCACGTCGACGAGCTTGTAGAAGAATGGCTCATGGAACCCCAACGTGCGCCCATAGCGCACCGCGCGGCGCAGGATGCGACGCAGGACATAATTGCGATCGCTGTTGCCGGGCTGGATGCCGTCGGCAATGGCGAAACTCAGCGTCCGGATATGGTCCGCGATGACCCGGAACGCCACATCGACCTTCTCCTGTTCCGTATCTCCGGTGCTGCCCTGCTTCGGGAGGGTAGATCCGTATTTCTTGCCACTGAGTTGTTCGATCTCATCGAAGATCGGGCGGAAGATGTCGGTCTCGTAGTTTGAGATCTTCGCGTTCTGGAAATCCGTGAGCCCTTGGGTGCCTTGGATGATCGAAGTTACCCGCTCAAAGCCCATGCCGGTGTCGACATGTTGTGCCGGCAGCGACGTGAACGTGCCGTCCGGATTGGCATTGTACTGAATGAACACGTTGTTCCAGATCTCGATGCATCGAGCATCCGAACCGTTGACCAGCTTGGCACCCTCAGCCTGCTCCTCGACCGATGTTTCACGAGCGCCCGGGCGCAGATCGACATGGATCTCCGTGCAGGGGCCGCAGGGACCGGTCTCGCCCATCATCCAGAAGTTGTCCTTCTTGCCGCCGTTGACGATGTGGATTTCTGGATCCAGACCTACCGAGCGAAACTTCGTCGCCCACAGTTCCCAGGCCTCCTGATCGCGCTGAGCCGGATCCTTCTTGGCCACGTTGGGTTGATAGATGGTCGCATAGACGCGCTGCGGCGGAAATTTCCAAACCTCGATCACCAGCTCCCAAGCCCAGTCAATGGCATCCTTCTTGAAGTAGTCGCCGAAGGACCAATTCCCCAGCATCTCGAAAAAGGTGTGGTGGTAGGTGTCCAGACCGACGTCGTCCAAATCGTTGTGTTTACCGCCGGCGCGGATGCACTTCTGAGTATCAGCCGCCCGGGTATCGAGTGACGGGATCGATCCGCCCCACTTGGAGACATCGGCCTTCCGTTCGCCCAAGAAGATTGGGACAAACTGGTTCATTCCGGCATTGGTGAACAGCAGGTTGGGGCTGTCCGGCAATAGGCTGGAGCTAGGAACGATCGTATGCTGCTTGGAATGGAAGAAGTCCAAGAACGACTGGCGGATCTGGGCGGACGTCATGGTATGCGGATCGGGGATTTCAAAACACCCCGGAAACAGGGGGTGAACATTAAGGATCGGCTGGAAAATAGGAAGACCCCTGTTTGAGCTGCTTCCGTTCGGAGTGGCACCACCCCGAGATTTCAACCCCGTCAGAATAATCGCACCGACAACTCCCAGAGTCTCCTCCAATGCCTCAAGCCCTGGGATCGGACGACCGATATTCCCCTCACGATTAACAGGTGCCCACCACCAAACAATCCAAGGGTCTGATCCTTCTGGTCGATGACGACATCGACCTGCGCGGCATCCTGCATGGATTCCTCGAACGATCCGGGTTCTCGGTCGTCACAGCAGCCAATGGTCGGGAAGCGTTGGAACAGGCTAAAAACCATCGGGTGGACCTGTTGCTGACCGACCTGATGATGCCTGAAATCCCCGGGATTGAGCTCATCCGCACCGTGCGGCAGAACCACCCGACACTCCCAATCATCGCGATGTCGGCGGATGCGGATCTGCGAAACGATCGTTCCCTGGAATTGGCGACTGAGGCAGGAGCTCACGTGGTCTTGGAAAAACCGTTCGCCATGAGCCGGCTGATCCGAGAGGTTCTGAGCCTTCTGGCAGCCTCTAAAGATTAGTGAGGAGCGCCAGTCGCTGCATGACTGGATTACAAATCTCGTTTTTTTCGCTCACAACCGCCGTTCTCTGTGGATGCGGCTCACTCAGCGGCCCTGCTGTGACCTACACAGCGGCTCGGGTCAGCGGCCAAGTCACCGATTCGGTTACCGGGAAGCCTGTCCCCAACGCCATGGTCGGGCGAACTCTCTGGACACACCGCCGCGGCACAGGCGGTTTCCTGAAGGCTGCCGAGGAACAAGTCTTGCGACAGGATTTCGCTACCAGTGATGCGGACGGCCGCTTCGTCCTTCCGGAACAGCGGGTGGCCCTGCTATTTTCTCTAGGAGAAACCCGCCCCAATCTCCGACTAGCAGTGAGTCACTCTCGGCACGCCTCCTGGACGACCAACTACCCCGTCTCGGCACTGGGAAAAGACCCCAATCGGCCCAGTGTGGATGCCGGCAAGATTTTCCTGTCTCCCCGCAAACCCTGACTCGCTCCTCGATCAATGTTTTCAGCGGATTCCGTCACAAAATCAACGCCCGTCGCCGCAAAAAGAGCCTGTCCCTAAACGTCCAGTACCCCTGACGAATCGTTCCGACCTTCACGCTCGTGCCGGCCAACTGTTCCATCACCCGACAGCCTGTCCCTCACCCCCCTCAATAGCCTGTCCCCTTTTCATCATGAGTCTGCCAAGACATGTTCGTTGGATCCTGATGGCCCTACTGGGGACAGGCTCTTTTTTGACCTCAGGGATGGCTGCGGATGGAACATCGGGCAAACGCCCCAATGTCGTCCTGATTCTGGCCGACGATTTGGGTTTCTCGGACCTCGGCTGTTACGGAGGCGAAATCCCGACGCCTCAACTAGATGCCCTCGCCTCAGAGGGGCTTCGCTACACCCAGTTCTACAATACGGCCCGCTGTTGGCCTTCCCGCGCTTCGGCTCTGAGCGGCTTCTACGCCCAACAGGTTCGACGGGACACCGTCCCCGGCGTCCAAAGTGGCAACAATGGTAAACGGCCATCGTGGGCCAGACTCCTGCCTGAATACCTCAGAGACTTGGGGTATCGCTCCTACCATTCCGGAAAATGGCATGTGGACGGGAAGCCCTTGGCCCATGGGTTCGACCGATCCTATCGATTGGACGATCACGATCGTTACTTTGCGCCCCGTCTCCACTCGGAGGATGAGGTTGCCCTGGAGCCTGTCCCTGCCCAATCCAACTACTACGCGACCACCGCGATTGCAGACCATGCAATCCGATGCCTGAAGGACCATGCGTCCCGCTTTGGGCAACAACCGTTCTTCAGTCTCGTGGCCTTCACGGCGCCGCATTTCCCGCTCCAGGCTCCTGCTAGCGATGTGGATCGGCACCGCAACCGCTACCTAACCGGATGGGACCAACTTCGGGAGGAACGCTGGAATCGAATCCGTTCGTCCAATCTGATCTCTGGAACGCTGCCTCCCATGGAGCGTGAAATCGGGCCGCCCTACGACTTTCCCGATGCGTTGAAGGCCTTGGGGGGCAACGAGGTGAACCGGCCACGGCCTTGGGTGGAACTTTCCCCCAGCCAACGTCGCTTTCAGGCCGACAAGATGTCAGTTCACGCCGCCATGGTGGACCGAATGGACCGGGAGATCGGGCGGATCGTCGCGCTACTCCGGGCACAGGGTCATTTCGAAGACACCCTGCTAGTTTTCCTCTCCGACAATGGTGCGAGCGCCGAGATGATGGTTCGCGGAGACGGACACGCTGCGGATGCCTTGTGCGGAACCGGAGCCAGCTTCTTGAGCATTGGCCCGGGATGGTCGTCATTAGCCAACACGCCGTTCCGCCGGCACAAGACCTGGGTCCATGAAGGGGGTATTTCCACCCCGCTGATCGTCCATTGGCCTCAAGGAATCACTGAGCGCGGCGCACTGCGAACCACCCCGGGCCACGTCATCGATCTGGTCCCTACGATTCTGGAATTGGCCGGAGGCAACTGGCCCCCCAAAGATTCCCCTCTGGAAATGCCGAAGCCACCCGGACACAGCCTCGTCCGGACCTTTGCCCGAGACACGGACCTGCAGCGGGAGTCCATCTGGTGGCAGCATGAAGGTAACCGGGCCCTTCGGGAGGGTGACTGGAAGATCGTGGCCGCCGGCGCCAACAGTGCCTGGGAACTCTACAATCTCGGTGAGGACCGGTGTGAAACTGCCAATCTCGCGTCCCAATACCCCGACCGGGTTCAGGCCATGGCTGCCCGCTGGGAAAGCTTGACCGCATCCCATACGGCGACGGCTCGAAATACCGCAAGCCACCCGTTCCCCCAATGGAAACACTCGGGGTCCATGTTCATCCTGACAACACCCGATGGCGCCCACCTGCCGGAGGGGATCACGCTGGAGTCTTTTCCCTTACTGGTTCGGTTGGACGGCGATGGGTTCAACTTCTCGCAAGCCTGTCCCCATGGAGAGGACCTGCGCTTCTCCACGCCCGAGGGGCGACCACTGCCCTTCGAAATCGAATCGTGGGATGCCAACAACCGATCCGCCGCCATTTGGGTGCTGATCCCGCAAATCCGCGGCAACCATCGCCAGGAACTCCGCCTGCACTGGGGCAACCCAACCGCCCAAAACCTCTCCCGCGGCACCGAGGTCTTCAACCAATCCAATGGGTACATCGGAACCTGGCACCTCGGAGATTCCGTTGAGGACATCACTGGATCTGTGAGTTCGGAAAACCGTGGAACCTCACTCACCCGGGGGATCATCGGAACCGCCCGAAACTTCAAGGAGGGCCGGGGCATTTTTGGAGGGAACACACAAAACCGCTACCCCGCCGGCGATGCCCCGCATACCTCGCAGGCTTGGTTTCGAGCAGACCAAGCCAACGGTCGCATCCTCGCTTGGGGCAATGAACAGGCCCAAGGCAAGGTGGTGCTTCACTACGCCAGCCCGCCTCAGATCCGGTTGGATTGCTATTTTTCCGGAGCCAATGTCGCCACCCAGAACCCGGTTCCCGCCCATCAATGGACCCAAGTCGTCCACACCTGGGAAGCGGGCGAATCCAAGGTCTATATCAATGGAGTCTTGGATGGGGTTTCCCGGACTCCGAGAGCTCCGCTGAATCTGCGGCAACCGGCTCAGCTGTGGATTGGCGGCTGGTACGACCAGTTTGATTTCAACGGCGTTATCGATGAAGTCCGCGTTTCAAACCGGGTTCGAAGCCCGGATTGGATCCATTTCGAGTATGAAAACCAAAAAATGCTGCAAACGGCTGTGGGACCCATGGTCCGGACCGGACGCGATTTCGGTGTGACCGCGGAACAGCCCCAGGGACAGGCTCCATTCAAACAGGGACAGGCTGTTGTGAACGAGGGACAGGCTCTGGGATTAGTGGCAACGGCCGGGGGCGCTCAACGGGTATGGTGGTCTCGGCGGGTGGGCGAGGGACAGGCTGCGTCGGTGGTGGCGGTCAACCAGTTCCGCTACTCGCTCCCGGCAGGCCGGGTCTCGGGCAATCAAACCGTTACCCTCACCTTCCATGCCGCCTATCCGGAGGGCGTCCGCCAGCAGGAGATCCGTGTCACCGTCCGCGAGGCCATCCCCGATCCGGAGTTCTCGCTGAAGGCACCAAGCCGCTGGAATGGCCGTAGCCCCCTCTCGCTGAAGGTCCAACTTCAATCAACGGAGGCAGCCCTGATCGCTGCCGGAGCCTCGCCACTGAAAGTGACCTGGTCGGTGGAACCGCTGGCCACAATCCGGGAAACCCAAGGCAACGACCTGATTCTGAAACGTGCCCTCCAGGGCGGCCCATTGACGGTGACCGCCACGCTGGACAATGGGGGCACACCGATCCGCAGATCGGTGACCCTGTCGGTGCAGCCTCCCAGCCATGATGCTTGGGTTCCGCGAGTTCCCGAATCCACGGAGTTGCCGCAGGACAACCAATTCTACGCCCGAAACGACCGCAATGAGGGAACTCTGATGGCGACAGGCTCCTTCCAGGAACCCACTGAGGCGGTGGTGGTTCGATTGTTGGCCCAGAATGCATCGGGGACTGGGGACAGGCTCGTGATGCACCGCCGCGAACGCTTGGGGGGCGATCGCACGTTCCGCATCGAGCTGCCGCTGAAGCCCGGGCTGATTGCATACCGCTTCGAATTGGCACGCATCCATGCGGGACGGGAAATCCGAATCCACACGGCCACCAATCTCGTTTGCGGGGACGCCTACCTCATCGACGGACAATCCAATGCGGTCGCCACGGATTGGGGTCCGGACAAACCCGACTTTCAAAGCAACTGGATCCGATCCTTCGGCAGCATGGGCCACGAAACAGCCGAGTCAGGCTCCTGGGGCACGGCCGTCCATCGAGGGCGGGACAACGAACGCCATCAGGTGGGCTACTGGGCCATGGAGCTGGGTCGCCACCTGGTTGAAACCCACCAGATCCCGGTGTGTTTCCTCAATGGTGCGGTGGGCGGCAGCCGCATCGATCAACACCAGCGCAACCCGACTCAGCCGACAGATCCATCGACTATTTATGGACGTTTGCTGGCCAGAGCCCGCGCGGCTCGGCTAACCCACGGCCTCCGTGCCGTGATCTGGCACCAGGGCGAAAACGATCAGGGTGCTGATGGGCCCAGTGGGGGCTACGGCTGGGAAACGTACCGAACGCTCTTCATCGATCTGGCCGCTGCCTGGGCCACCGATTACCCGAACCTGCGTCATCACTACGCCTTCCAGATTTGGCCCAAGGCCTGTTCCATGGGCTCCGACGGCTCGGACAATCGACTCCGGGAGGTGCAGCGGAATCTCCCCTCGGCTCTATCGCGCCTGACAGTGATGTCCACCCTGGGCATCCAACCTCCCGGGGGATGCCACTATCCGGCCCAAGGCTATGCAGAGATGGCCCGGCTGATCGCCCCACTCATCGACCGCGATCTGCACCGTGTCCGCGCCGGGCGCTCCGTCACCGCACCAAATCTAGTCCGAGCCGGTTATCGAGATTTGGCTCAATCACAACTGGTCTTGGAGTTCGATCAACCCGTCGGCTGGGATCCCACACTGATCTCGGAGTTCTGGCTCGATGGAGTCCAGGGCCGAGTGGCTTCCGGGCTCACCGAGGGCCATCGATTAATCCTGACGCTTCG
>CANHYD010000045.1 GCA_947464705.1 Verrucomicrobiota bacterium
AAGCTCCTCGAGCTTCTCCACCACCATGATGACCTTCTTGCCCAGCTTGATGCCTGAGAGAGCCAGCTTGATGAAGGCCTGATCCTTGTAGCCGTTGCAGATGATGAGGCCTCCAGGCTGGTCTTGCAGCGCCATGCCGGCGTACAACTCGGGCTTCGAACCCACCTCGAGCCCGAAATTGTAGGCCTTGCCCGCGTCGAGAATCTCCTCCACCACCTCGCGCAGTTGATTGACCTTGATGGGGAAGACTCCCCGATAGCTGCCCTTGAATTGAAACTCAGCGATGGAGTTCCGGAAAGCGTTGTTCAGGTGGGCCACCCGGTCGCGCAGAATGTCTTGGAATCGGATCAGCAACGGAAATTTCAGATTCCGCTCGCGAGCCTCCTCGATGATGTCCGAAATCTCGATGGAAGCCCCTTTGTCGCGCAGCGGGGTGACCACCACGTTTCCAGCCTCATTCACGTCGAAGTACCCGGCCCCCCAACGGTCAATATTGTAGAGGGAACGCGCAGTGGGGATGTCCCACGGAGTGGCGGCAGCAGCGGGGACGGATTTCGGTTCGCTCATGTGTGACAACGACGCAAGGAGGGGACTCTAAGAACGAGCGGAGTGGATTCAAGCGACAGGTTGTAAAAAAATACCATCGAGGCTTCGGTCTGCTTGCTCCCGTTTGCGGCTTCTCCTTTGGCTTCCGGCACTTTGGCGGCATGGTGTGCAGAACATGCGACTGCTGATCGCCATCACCGGAGCCAGCGGGACTATCTATGCCCAGCGCCTGCTGGACCAATTGGATACCCGTCAACACGAGGTCCATGTCATGCTTAGCCAATATGCACCGCAGGTCATCGAGGCCGAGCAGCCGGGTGGCCTTCGACTGCCGGAAGGGGCTCAAGTCCACAGCCACCGTTCGATGAATCTGCCCTTTGCCAGCGGTTCCAATCCGCCGGATGTGATGGTGGTGATTCCCTGCAGCATGGGCACCCTCGGACGCATCGCCCACGGATTGAGTTCCGATTCCATGCTCCGGTGCGCCGACGTGATGCTCAAAGAGCGCCGTAAGCTCATCCTCGTCCCGCGCGAAACCCCGATCTCGCTGGTGCATGTGAAGAACTTTGAACTCCTCATCCAGGCTGGCGTGCAACTCATCCCCGCCAACCCTCACTACTACAATCGCCCCACCACCGTCGAAGCCGTCGCCGACACGGTGGTCGCCCGCGTCCTCGACCACATGGGAGTGCCTCATCGCCTGACCGTGCGTTGGCAGGAAGAAATCGAATAGTTCTGTGACTACTGATCGAATGGATTCTCTCAGCGCGGTCCGATGCTCCATGCCTAATGGCCGCAGTCCGGGCCACCGAAACGTACCCTCTCCATTGATCGCCTCCAAAAATACGCTCCGATGATTTCCCTGCTCTCCAAGTGGGCCTCGTTCGTTAAGTTCAGTCACACGGTGTTCGCCCTGCCCTTCGCTTTGGCCTCCATGATGCTGGCCGCTCGCGATCAGCGTGGATGGCCCGGTTGGAGGGTCTTTGTTCTGGTGCTGGTGGCCATGGTCAGCGGGCGCACCTGTGCGATGGCCTTCAACCGCATCGTGGACCGTCGCTTTGATGCATTGAATCCGCGCACGGCGGGTCGGCACCTGCCGGCCGGCGCCATCTCGATGACCAGTGCCGTGAGCCTGTGCCTCTTGAGCGGCGCAGGCCTGGTGGCCGCCAGTTGGGCGCTCAACCCGCTCTGCTTTGCGCTGTCGCCCGTAGCCCTGTTCTTCATCTGCTTCTACTCGCTGACGAAGCGTTTCACTGATTTCACCCATGTCTGGCTGGGTATCGCCTTGGCCATCGCCCCGGTCGGGGCCTGGTTGGCAGTCAAGGGCGGCGTGGAGTTCCTCCCGATGATCGACGGCAAACTCAAGCTGAGCCACAGCGCCTTCGTTCCGTTGGTCTTGGCCCTGTCGGTCCTCCTCTGGCTCTTCGGCTTCGACATCATCTACGCCACGCAAGACTACGAGTTTGACCGCCGTCAGGGACTGCGCTCATTGGTGGTGCGCTGGGGACCCAAGAACGCTCTGGGCGTCGCCTTCATCGCCCACCTGCTCCTCTGGATGCTGTTGGCGGTCTTTGGAGCGCTGGCGGCATTCCGGTTGGCTTACTGGCTGGGCCTAATAGTCATCGGCGTTCTGTTGCTCGCCGAGCACCTGTTGGCACGCCGGCGAGACACCCACTCCGTCAACATCGCCTTCTTCAAGCTCAACGGCACCATCAGCACGCTGTTCCTCGGCCTGGTCGCCGTGGAAGTGCTGTTTCCGTGGTTCCGCTTGCAGTGGGCCGATAGCCTCCTGCGCTGAAACCCGCAGCGTCGGTTCCTGGCGCACTAACGAATGGACTGCCCGTTCAGGAGGTGCTCTTGGAGAAACAGGATCGTGCTGAGGAATTGGAAGTCGGCGTTGGGTTTCTTGGCAAACCCGTGCCCTTCATCCCGAGCCATCAGGTAGGCGCAGGTCCGGCCATTGGCTCGAACTGCTTGGACCATTTGCTCAGCTTCGCTCAGGGGCACCCTCGGATCGTTCTTGCCCTGAACCACGAAGAGCGGCACCCGGATCCGATCCACCTGATTGAGCGGTGAGATCTTTTCCAAATGAGCCCGCATCCGGGGATCGCGCTCGTCCCCGTACTCCACCCGACGCAAATCCCGACGGTACTCCTGGGTGTTGGTGAGGAAGGTGACGAAGTTGGAAATGCCCACGACGTCCACGCCGCACCGCAGCCGATCGCTGAAGTGCACCAATGACGCCAACGTCATGTAGCCGCCGTAGCTGCCTCCCATGACGGAGACGCGGGCCGGATCCAGTCCCGAATCGGTCCCGATCCAATCGAGGAATGCACCAATGTCCTTCACCGAATCCTCGCGCAAGTAGCCGTCGTCGAGGGTGAGGAAGCGTTTCCCGTAGCCGGCCGATCCGCGCACATTCGGCACCACCAACGCGATACCCAACTCGTTCAGGAAGTAGTTGTACCGGGCCATGAATCCCGGCCGTGACTGGGATTCAGGGCCGCCATGAATAATTACCGCCACCGGCCGTTTGCCCGGAAAACGCTGCGGATCCGGGCGATACACAAACGCACTCACCTTCAACTGGTCGAAACTCGGGATCGTGATCAACTCCGGCTCCCGGAACGCCTTGGCCGGCAAGCCACCGGTCTCGCTCTCTGTCCAGCGAGTCAACCGGCCGGTCTTGACGTCCACCGAGTAGGCATCGGAGGGAGATTGGGCATGGGCCAGGCTGAAACCCAGATCTCGACCGTTCTCGTGCCACTCCAAACCAGTCATCACTCCGGCCGGAATGGCGGACAAGGCACGGACTTTTCCTGAACCCAATTTCAGGAGCGACAACCGGCTGGACCCGTTTTCATTGGAAACAAAGGCCAGTTGCTCACCGTCAGGAGACAATTCAAAGGCCTCGACGTCCCAGGCCGGGGACTTCGAGGTATTGTTCCCCAACGGCGTGAGGTCGCCGCTGGCCACATCGATCCGGACAAGATAGAGGAACTCCGAATCCAAGTCGGTGGTCGCGAACACACTCCGACCGTCTCGGGAGAATCGGGCGGATCCATAAGACACCACCCGCTCTCGGTTAGGCGTCAGTTTGGAGAGCTTCCGCGTGGCCACCGTGAGCAGGTGCAGCTCGCTATCGGTGATCGAACGGCGATTCTGGACCAGCACCTGGGAGCCGTCCTCATTGACATCGAGCACCGCCCAACCGCCACCGGAAACCTCCAGGATCATCTTCGCCGATTCTGGCTTTTGCGGATCCAGACACCACACGTCGGTGTCGCGACCATTGCGGCGGGTGGAATTGTGGAAGAGCCAGCGGCCGTCTTTGGAGAACCGGGCATTGCCGTTGCGGCTGCGGCCGTCGGTCAGCAACGTCGTTTTGCCTTCCGCCAAATCGAGTCGGTGCAATTGGTAGAATTCTCCACCCCCGACATCCTGACTGAAGACGACGAAGCGCCCCTGACGAGGCTCGAACTGGCCTCCAGCCACAGGCTCCGAGGAGAAGGTCCACTGGCGTCGAGCCCCACCGGGCTGGGCGACGGCATGCAGTTGGAGGGTGTCGGAAAACCGGGTGCCGATGAGCATCTCCCGACGGGTGGGATGCCAGGCGGCAAAGGCCGCGGTCCGGAACTCCAGATATCGGGAGGTATCGCGCTTCAATGCGACGGGAATCGGCGGGATTCCCTCGACCACGAGATTGTCAGGGATCTGGGCAAAAACTGTGGCACTCATGCAGGCAAGACCGATAGCGCGCAGGGCTCGGAACATGGTTTGACCCCATCACAGGGCACCCGTATTGCAATAGTGTTTTCCGTCCGGGGCGGACTGAGCACGATCGACAACTACTTGGCGTATTCGACGCAGCGGGTCTCACGGACCACCGTGATGCGGATTTGTCCGGGATAGAGCAATTCCTCCTCAATGCGGCGGGCCAGATCGCGGGCCATCCGCAGGGAGGCCTGGTCATCGATCTCTTCGGGCTTCACCACCACCCGCAGTTCGCGACCGGCTTGGATGGCAAAGGCCCGCTCCACCCCCGGGAAATCAAAGGCGATGCGCTCCAGGTTTTCTAGGCGCTGGAGGTAGGTGGTCATGCCCTCGCTGCGGGAACCTGGGCGGGTGGCACTGATGGCGTCAGCGGCAGCCACCAGGATGCCCAGGGCATTTTCATGCGGCACCTCCTCGTGGTGGGATGCCACCGCATTCAGAACGGCCTCAGACTCATTGAAGCGCCTGAGAAAATCGGCACCCACCTTGGCATGTGGCCCCTCGACCTCATGGGACATGGCCTTGCCGATGTCATGAAGCAGGCCCGATCGCTTGGCGGCCAAGATATCTTCGCCGAGCTCCGCGGCCATCAGACCGCAGAGATGGGCCACCTCCAGGGAATGCTCGAGGACGTTCTGGGAGTAACTGTGGCGGAAGTGCAACCGACCCAACATTCGGGCCACGTCTGGATGGACCGGCGGCTGGCCGGCCTTGTACACCGCGTCCTCGCCCTTGCGGAGAACGAAGTCATCCATCTCGACCGTGACCGCAGCGACCACCTCTTCGATGCGGGTCGGGTGGATGCGGCCATCCAGGATCAGTCGTTCCATAGACTGCCGGGCCACTTCGCGCCGGACGGGATCAAAACCCGAGAGCACCACCGCATTGGGCGTGTCGTCCACCAACACCGTGATACCCGTGGCATTCTCGAACGAACGGATATTGCGCCCGTCGCGCCCGATGATGCGCCCCTTCATCTCCTCGCTCGGCAGGGCCACGGTGGCCGTGCTGGTCTCGTAGGTGTGTTTGGCTGCGTAACGCTGGATGGCTGTGGCGATGATGCGCCGGGCCTGCTGCTCGGCTCCACTTTTGGCGTTTTCGAGAATGTGCCGGCTCAAGTTGGCGGCATCTCGGGAGGAATCCTGTTCGACCTCCTTCAGCAACAGCGTTCGGGCCTCGAGAGCACTGAGCCCGGACAACGACTCCAATTGACTCCTGCGTTCCTCGGACAACCGACGAATCTCGAGGCGATCTTGGTCCAACTGCCCTCGGATCCCATCGAGGGCTTCCGACCGGCGGCGGACATCCTCTTGCTGCTCAACCAATCGCTCCAGTTGACGTCCCACCGAAGACTCCCTCTCGGCCAATCGGGATTCGGTGGCCCCCAGACGGGAACGTTCGGATTCCAGGTCCCGGTCCTGATCGGCCCGCCAACGGTTGAGATCCTGCTGAGCCGCCAAACGGACTTCGACGCGGAGGGCCTCGGTCTCCTTGCGAGATTGATCGGCCCGTTCCCGCTCCCGGATCGCTAATTCGGCACGCAAAGCGCGCTCGCGAAAGCGGTGAATGACATAAGCCAACCCCGTGCCGGTCAGCACGCCTCCCACCGCAAAAAACCAGGATTCAGTGGCCATTTTTCAGTGAAACACCCGACGGAGCAAACCGACAACCCGATGGGGTGATGACGCCAGTCAATTCAACGTCGTGCCCCTCTCGGGGAATCTGCGGAAGCATCTGGAAATCAAAGGCAACTCCATAACCCCGGCCGCGGAAGGACTCCAGCAGCCGATCATAAAAGCCTCGCCCTCTCCCCAATCTCCCCCCATCCGTCGAGAAACCTAGCCCAGGAACAAACGCCAAGTCCAGTCGCACGGCATCCACCGGCTCACACCGGGACCGAGGCTCCGGAATGCCAAAGCGACCCGGAACCAAATCTCCAAGACCGTCGATGCGGCACCAGCGATACGTGACCGACGCGTCATCATAGGAGGGCAATACCACACATTTCCGCTCCGACCAGGCCCGCTCGACCAGGGGCCAGACATCGGGTTCATCGGCTCGGGGATGGTACAGGCCCACCACCCGGGAATCGGACCATTCCGGCAAACCGAGGCACCCTTCCCGGATGCGAAGGGACCACTCGTCGCGGAGCCCGGCCCCGAGCCCGCGCAATTGCCTGCGGAGATCCTCTCGCAGGGCGCTCTTCACTGCGGAGAGAGGAGTTCCCGGCGGGTTCATTGGGGTTACTCGTAGCGCAAGGCGTCGATCGGATCGAGATTGGCCGCCTTTAACGCGGGGAAGAAGCCAAAGACGATGCCAATGACGGCGCTGACCGAGAAGGCAAGGATCACCGAAGCCTGGGAGATCAACGTGGGAAACTGGAACAACTGGGTTAGCAACGGGGCCAACCAGTAACCCACGGCGATCCCCACCCCACCTCCCAAGACACTCAAGAGAACCGCCTCGGCCAAGAACTGGAGCAGCACATCCCGACCACGGGCGCCGACGGCCAGACGGATGCCGATCTCCCGGGTGCGCTCGGTGACACTGACCAGCATGATGTTCATGATGCCAATGCCGCCGACGACCAGTGAAATGCCGGCAAAAAAACCAATTAACACGGTCATGATCCGATTGTTGGCATTGAAGAAGTCGCTGGTCTCCTGCTGATTGCGGACCATGAAGTCGTCGTCTTTGCCGTCGCTGATCTTGTGCCGGCGGCGCAGCAATTCAGTGAGTTGCTCCTGCACCAAGGGGATGGCGTCGGGCGACTCCGCCTGAACGAAGACAGACCGAAACTTGGTGTCCCCCGACAACCGTTTCATCACGCTGGTGTACGGCACGAGCAGGACGTCGTCCTGATCCTGGCCGAAGCTGCCAGAACCCTTGGCTTCCAACCACCCCACGATGGTGAAGGGCGCGTTCTTGATGCGCACCGCCTGACCCACCGGATCGATGCCCTCGCCAAAAAGGGTCTTCGCCGTGGTGGCCCCGATCAGGCAAATTTTGGAGGCATTGCGCACATCGGCGGCCGTGAAGTTCTCACCGCTCTTCAGGGCCCAGGATCGGGCAACAATGTATTCGTCGGAGACGCCGGACACCTGCACAAAACTGTTCTGGTTGCCAGCGGCCACCTGGGCGGAGGTCCGAGCCTCCGGGCTCACAGCCGTGATCTGGGAGACTTCCCGGCGCATGGCATCAAAATCCTCAATCGACAGGTTGGGCGCCATGCCGAAGCCACCTCGAACACCACCCCGGGTCATGTTGCCCGACATCACGGTGATGAGGTTTTGCCCCATGCCCGCGATGCGCTTGTCCACCTCGGCCTTGGCTCCGGTGCCCATGCTGACGCCCACGATCACGGCGGCGATGCCCACGATGATGCCCAGCATGGTGAGGAAGGACCGGAGCACGTTGCGCCGGATGGCCATCAGGGCGATGCGAAGGGTGGCAAACATGGTTCAGGGGTTGAGTTGGACGGCCTTCTGCTCGGCCTCCAACTTCTGGAGTTCTTCAAGGGCGTTGAGGCGGGCGGTCACGGGCGCATCGCTGCGCACCAAACCATCGCGCATCACCACGATGCGTTTGCAGTAGTGAGCGATGTCCAGTTCGTGGGTCACCATCACCACCGTCATGCCCTCGTCGTTGAGCTTCTGAAAGATACCCATGATCTCGATGCTGGTGCGCGAATCGAGGTTGCCCGTGGGCTCATCGGCCAAGAGCAGAGTCGGCTGATTCACCAAAGCGCGAGCGATGGCCACTCGCTGCTGCTGCCCACCCGACAGGCGGCTGGGAGTGTGGTCCATACGCTGGCCGAGCCCCACCAGTTCCAAGGCCGCAGCGGCCCTGCGGTTCTGCTCGGAGACGGTGATCTTGGGCCGCGCGTACAGCATGGGCAGTTGCACATTCTCGAGTGCAGTCGTCCGGGCCAGAAGATTGAAGCCCTGGAACACGAACCCCAACTTGCGATTGCGCAGATCGGCCAATTCGTTCCGGGACAAGGATCCGATGTCGACACCATCGATGAGACACTTTCCCTGAGTCGGCCGATCGAGGCAGCCCACCGTATTCATGAGGGTGCTCTTGCCCGAACCCGAGGAACCCATGATGGCGACAAACTCGCCGGGTTCGACGGTCAGGTTGACCCCGCGGACCGCGCGCACCTCAATCTCGCCGGTGCGATAGGTCTTGTGAAAATCCTTGAGTTGGATGACCGCGGGCATGGATTCGAAGGGTTGAGTGAGAAAGAGCGGGATCAGCGGCGCGGAGCCCCACCAAAGGGCCCGCCAAAGGGGTTACCCGCCGGCGCCGCAGCCGTGGCCATCGAAGCCTTTAATGCGGTCACCACCACCTGCCCCGGTTCAAGCCCTTCCAAAACCTCGGCATTGGACGCATCGGTCATGCCCACCTTGACCGTGATGGCTTGCAAGATTGGTGAGGCATCCGCCGCCGCGGCATCCACCGGCTTGACGACATAAACGGTCTTCAACGTCGGTCCATCCACGGGCCGTGGTCGGGAGGATCCACCGCCCATGCCACCGCCGGGGCCGCCAGAACCGCCGGGGCCTCCCCCCATGCCACCGCCTCCACCGGAAGCCATCATGGCCCGCATGCGCTCCCGCATCGCTTGATAGGCCACCTTCTGGTCGGATGTCAGAGAGTCTTCGTATTTTTTGCGTTCCTCGTCAGTCGGACGACGTCCTTCAGCCGACCACGGAGGCGTCGGTAAACCCTCCATGCCCGCCGGACGGGAAGACCGGACAATATCGTTGGTGGAGACCGTGTTGGTGGCCGGCAGCACGGTGACGCCTGCTGGCGGGGAGAACCGGGTGGCGGATGCCGGGATGCGGACCACATTGGTCTTTTCCAGCGTGATCAGGGAGGCCGTGGCCGTCATGCCCGGTCGCAACCGGAGGTCCTTGTTGTTGACCGCCACCACGGTGGTGTAGGTCACCACGTTCTGGTTGGTCGTCGGCGCAAAACGCACCTGACGAACCCGGCCTTCGAACTTGCGGTTCGGGAAAGCATCCACCGTGAACTCCACCCGCTGCTGCTCTTGCACATTGCCAATGTCTGCCTCGGAAACCGCCAACTCGATTTGCATCTGGGACAGGTCCTGAGCAATCAAGAACAACGTAGGAGTGCTGAAGCTGGCGGCCACGGTCTGGCCGGCATCGACATTTCGGGTCACCACCACACCACTGATCGGGGCGAAGATGGTCGTGCGATCGAGATCCACCTGAGCGCTCTCAACAGCAGCCTCGCGCGTCTTGACCCCAGCCTGAGCCTGCAGCAAGGCAACATCGGCCTGCTGGTTTTCGGTCTCAGAAATCAGCTTCGCAGCGAAGAGTTCCTTCGCCCGCTTCGAGTTGAATTCAGCCATGGCCTGACCCGCGGTGGCATTGGCCAAGTCGGCCTTGGCCCGGGCCAAGGCGCGCTCATAGGTGGCAGGATCGATGTGTGCTAGAACATCCCCCTCCTTCACGATGGTATTAAAATCGACCTTCATCTCGGTGATGGTGCCCGAGATCTGGGAACCCACCTGGACTTGTCGAATCGGTGCGATGCCGCCGTTGGCGCTCACACTTTGGATCATATTGGTCCGCACCGCCGCCTCGGTCTTGAACTCGACGGGGGCAGGCTTCTTGAAGCGATCGCAGCCGGTGACCAGCAGCAGGATGGCCGGAAAGAGGATGGCCGGGCACAGGATATGGGACCCAAGGCCAGCAAAGCCGGCGCGAGTCCAACGGACAGAGGGGCGCAAAAGCGGATTCATGGGCAAACAGGAGCGGCGTACGGATGGAATTCCATCCTAGACCGTCCGCTGGGGAGACCCTCACACCCTGCCACCGGTTACGCAAATCTCCAGACAAACACCGGAGGCCAGAGTGGAACTCTGGACTCTCCGGTGTTGAGAACGGACAAAAAAGAAAATGACCTGATCAGAGCGGCTTGATGCTCAAATTGCGGAAAGCCACCGGGTCGTTGTGACCGGCGAAGCCGAAGTGGCCCTTCGTGCGGGTCTTGCCCGGATGCGGGCTGTTGGCCATGTAATTGGTGATCGTCGACAAGTCCGCATCCAGAATGACGAATCCGTTGAGTTCAGTCCGAATACGGCTGCCCTGAACGGTGGTTTCCTGGAAATTCCACTCGCCATTGGGGCGCTGATACCCCTGATGAGCGGCGGCCATCCCGTAAGCACCACCGTAGGCCTGACGCGGATCGAGCTTGGACCCGGTCTTGGCTTCGTAGTCTTCGGCCAGCACTTGCAACTCGGTCATGGCGACATACGCGGCATCGCCAGAACCCGGATAGCGGATCGCGAAGCCATTGTTTCCAGCGCTGGGCACCTGAACCTCGGCGCGGAAGGCGAAATCGGCGTATTCGGCCTTCGTGAACAGGCACCCCCCCTTACCCTTCTTGCAGCGGATGGATCCATCGACCACTTCGTAATCGGCCACGGCACCATTCCAACCCGTGAGGTCCTTGCCGTGCCAGATGGACTGGAAGCCTTCCTTTCCATGGCTGGCCAGAATCTGGTTGGCTTCAGTGCCACCGATTTCACGGATGAACACGTTCTTCCAACGGATCTCACCGCCGTGGGTCTGCAACTGAATCGGACCACGGGCGGGGATGGGCTTCT
>CANHYD010000046.1 GCA_947464705.1 Verrucomicrobiota bacterium
CAAGGGACAGGCTCCTCGTCCAAGGGACAGGCTCCTCGTCCAAGGGACAGGCTCCTCGTCCAAGGGACAGGCTCCTCGTCCAAGGGACAGGCTCCTCGTCCAAGGGACAGGCTCCTCGGTGACCTGAATGGGAATATCGGTCGGCAGGGCGGGATCCCTGCCAGGAAGGGTTAACCTTTGGGGAACATTCCGGCGGTCCACCCGCCGTCCACCGGCAACGCGACGCCGGTGATGAAGGCAGCCGCATCGGAGGCCAGAAACAGGGCGGCATTGGCGATTTCCTGAGGCTGCCCCATGCGCCCCATGGCCTGGGTCGAAGCCATTTCACGGGCCGCTGCTGCTGGATCCGGATATTCAGCGATGCGAGCTCGAACAAAGGGAGTTTCAACCCGTCCCGGACACAAACAATTGATGCGAACGCCGCTGCGGGCATGGTCGAGAGCCGCCGAGCGGGTGATGCCCACCACCGCGTGCTTGCTGACACTGTACGCAAAGCGGTCCACCAATCCCTCGAGACCAGCCGTAGAGGCCAAGTTGACCACCGAACCGGAGCCACGCGAAACCATTCCTGGCAACCAGGCCTTCATCGTGTTGAAAACTCCTCGAACGTTGACGGCCATGACGCGGTCGAAGTCGGCACCGGTCGTGGTCAGCAGGGTGCCCACGTGACCGATGCCGGCGTTGCATACCAGCACGTCCACGCCTGGGTGAAGGGCAGCGGCCGCCGATACATCAAGCTCTGAGGACACGTCCAATGCCACGGATTCGGCACGCCCCCCTGCCTCGCGGATCCGTTGCACAGTCAGTTGGCCGGCCTCAGCTCGGAGTTCAGCAACGAGCACTCGGGCACCGGCTCGGGCAAAGGTTTCAGCAATGCACTGACCGATGCCGGATCCGGCACCCGTCACCAGAGCGGTCTTGCCATCGAGACGAATCATAGGAGGACTTTGTGAGGGGAGTGAAAACCACAGAGATCCCGACACAAATCATCCTTCAAGGCGAGAAAAAGGCCATTTCAACCGGCCGGCCGGAACTTTCATGCCGACCTTCAAACCCAATCGGGCGTCTCGGAACTACGAACCGGCCAAAAGGCCGAATCGAAGAGAGTTTGAAACCTGGGGCGGCTACAGGCGGACCACCTGCATCCAGCCTCCTGCACCAAAACACGCTTCAAAGGGCGCAACCACGGACTGCGCCGTGACCAGGTCCGGAAAGAGCGCAAACGTCGTAGATCCGCTTCCGGACATTAGCGCCGCCCAAGCCCCATGCTCCCGGAAGAAGCGCTGGTACAACTCCAAAACAGGATACTTGTGCAAGGCCGGAGCCTCCAAGGAGTTGTAAAAATGCCTCCCCGCTTCGGCGAGATCACCCGACCGCAGGGCCCGTTCCAAGGCTTCGACCCGACCGGGTCTGCCATTCAGTGCCTCGGGATACTGGGCTAGTTCCCGATAGGCCCAGGCAGTGGATATGCCGAAGCCCGGATGATACAAAATCATACCGCAACCGCGTAGCGCCTCAAACGGTGCCATGGGCTCGACCCGTTCCCCGCGGCCGGTGGCTCGGGCCGGTTGATCTTGCAGGAAGAAGTTCACGTCCGAGCCGAGAGCGGCAGCCAATCGATCCAACCGGTCGATTCCCAGCGGTCGCCCCAACAAGTCATTCATCCCGACCAGTGTTTGGGCAGCATTGGAGCTGCCGCCACCCAACCCAGCGGCCAAGGGGATGCGCTTGGTCAAATGGATCCGAACCCCCTGCTCTGTCCGTTGGGCCTCAGCCAAGAATTGCTCGGCAGCCCTCACCACGAGGTTGCCCCGATCGGTCGGTAACTCCGGATGGTCGCAGGTGACGTGGATTCCCGGGCTCAGATCCATTTCGAAGGTCAACTCATCACACAGCGGCACCGGATGAAACAGAGTTTCCAGGTCATGGAACCCGTCCGACCGTCGCCCCAGGATATTGAGCAGCAGGTTGACCTTGCAGGGAGAGGATCGAATCAGAGGCATAAAAAAGCGCTCCGGCAGGGTGTGCAGGAGCGCGGAAAAGGGTTAAAACCGGGGCTACCCAACCAGGGAAAACCGCAAACTATCAGTCGATGACGCGGAAGCGGCTGCCCGGGATGACCGGAGCCACATCCGTCGCCTCGAAACCGAGAGAATTGTCGGTGGCCATCACCGTGGACTTGCCCAAAGCTCCCGGCTTGTAGCTGTCCGGATAAACCTTGTAGTCAGGCTTGATGTACGGCTCGCTGGGGATCGGGAAGCTCAAGACCTCCACAGCACCCACAACGGTGCGACCGATGGTGCGATTCACACCACGGACCACGCCCGCAGTGCCGCCATGCGTACCGCCGAAGAGAGCTCCCTGCTCGTAGCTGCGCTGGAGCTCACCGAGACGGAAAGGCTCCGACAAATTGTCGAGTCCACGGCCGAGCTTCTGTTCAGCGCTGGTGCACCCGACGAGCACCGCGGCCACGGTCACAAGGAGACTCACCGACTTGAGAAAGGAACGCATAGGGTTGGAAAATGTGGCCAAAGGTTATCGGCGGAACAGGTGGGTGCAAGCGCGGACTTCAATCGATGGAAAATGATTGTTCACGAGTGGTCCTCCGGCGACGCCATCGCAGCCTTGGCCGCCTTGCGCCCCCACCACCAAGCAATCACCAAGCTGATTTCATACAGCAGGTGCAAAGGCAGGAAGAGCAGAAGCATGTTGAGCGGATTGCCATCAGGCGTGATGAAGGCGGCAATCACCAAGCCAGCCACCACCCAATAGGAGCGGAACTTGGAAAGTTTGGCGGCATCGAGGATTCCAATCTTGACCAGGGTCAGTAGGACCAATGGCAACTGGAAGGCGACGCCCATACCCAGCATGAACCAGCAGACAAAGCTGATGTATTCATCGGCCTTCCATTCGTCGGCCGCAAATCCCAGCCAGTTGGAGAAACTCACCGTGGTGCTCAAGCAGATCACCAGGAGGACGAAGTAGCAGAAGGCCACGCCGAGCAAGAACAGGAAGCTCGCCCAACCGCTCACCTTGTACACGAAGGACTTCTCGTGATGGTGCAAGGCCGGCAGGATAAACTGGGCAATGAAGAACAAAACGAAGGGAATCGAGACGGTGATGCCTCCAAACATGGCGATCTGCATCACCACGCTGAACGCCGTCACCGGCCCCAGCGTCTTGAGCTGAACATCGAAGGACCGCGTCGCGATGGCCGGAGGGTTGGTGTCCTCCTGCAAGCTGAGGACCAAGTTGGTCCCCAGCAGCGTGGGAGCCAATCGGAAAACCGTATCGCGGTTGGTGGCCACCCCGGCAATCCCGCTGTCATCGGGCGTCATGCGGGTGAGAACATTGGTCCCCAACATGAAAACCACCCGACCACTCGTGGAGTGGCGCATCCCTTCGGCCACCTTCAGCGGCCATTTGAGGAACTGAATGACCACATTGCTGCCGCTCAAGCAAAGAATGAAGCCCAAGAACACCGCGACCGCGCACTTGATGAGGGTCCAACGAAGATCTTCGAGGTGCTCCAAGAAGGTCTTCACCGGTCCACCGCCATCCGACTCCAAGTCGGAAGCTGGGGGCAGCGAGGGGGTCAGGGTGTAATCAGGATCGTCAGCCATGCGCGCTCAAATCGGGCCATCCGGACAAACTGGAACTTGGAACTGAAGGCCAGCCAACCCGCATCACCGCACCTGCCAAGGCGTGTTTCCACCAGGAAAACAGCCAGACATCGGATGAGCGTGCAGCAGGGCCATCCATCAGGGCCCGGGATCAGGCCTTGGGGCTGTGGGAAATAGTGTCCGAGGGCGGCCGCACCGGCGGGGTCGATGATGACGGAGGCGTGGACGGGCGCTCCGGTTCATCCATCACCCGCTGCACCTCATCTTGGACATCCTTGGACGCCTTCTTGAACTCGCGGATTCCGGTGCCCACGCCCTTCATCAGTTCAGGGACCTTCTTGGCACCGAAGAGGACCAAAACCACGATGGCGATCCACATGATTTCGGTTCCGCCAATAAACGCCAACATCGAAGTCTCCATAGGATTTCCGTTCACTTGTTTTGAAAGCTAGGCCCTGCCCCCCGCCCGCACAAGCCCACAAAAACCCAAGAACGTTCTGCAGTGTCAGCTGAGCGAACCACCCCAACCGGGGCGGTTCACTTCGCTCCGGCGCCCGAGAAGACGGCGGGGATGGTTCGCAGGAGAATCTTGAGGTCGAGCCAAATGGACCAGTTGTCGATGTAGTGAAGGTCGAGACGGACCCACTCCTTGAAATCGGTCACGTTGTTGCGACCGCTCACTTGCCAGAGACAGGTCAGGCCGGGCTTCACGCTCAGGCGACGGCGATGAGCCATGTCGTCGAAGCGCGCGACCTCGTCGACCGGCAGGGGGCGCGGGCCCACCAGGCTCATCTCGCCGCGAAAAACATTCCAAAGCTGCGGCAACTCGTCGACCGACCACTTGCGCAAGAACCGACCGACGGGCGTCACGCGGGGGTCATTGGTCACCTTGAACACCGGCCCGCTCATCTCGTTGAGCTTGGCCAGTTCGTGCTTCAGCTGCTCGGCGTTGGTCACCATGGTGCGGAACTTGAGCATGGTGAACGGATGTCCGTTGAGCCCAGCCCGACGCTGCCGGAAAAGCACCGGCCCCGGAGAGGACAGTCGAACCGCCAAGGCTGCCGCCAGGAACAAGGGCGAGGTGGCCACGAGGAGAGCCAGGGAGCCCACAAAATCGATCACCCCCTTGGCCATGGACTGCCAGGTCTGGTCAGGACCGGTGCGGAACACCAGCACCGGATGCCCCGCCAATTCGTCCACGGTGGTCTGCGAAACCCGGGTCTGGAAGAAGTCGGCGTGCAACCAGACTTCCACGCCCTCCAGTTCGCAGACCTGGATGATCTTCTCGATCTGGCCGAAAAGAAATTGTTTTGGAGCCACCAGAACGGCATTGGCCGCGTGCGAGTGCAAGAGATCCGTCAGGACAGAAACGGAGAATTGACCGGGATCCAGACGGGCCGCCACCGAGACCTCGCCCCGAGCGTTCTGCTTCAGCGCTTCGTCGAGTCGGTTCATTTCACGGTCGCCACCAATCAAGATGACCCGGCGGCGCGCTTCCTGCCCCGCCATTCGGGACCGGATCCACAGACGCATGAGTTCTTCTTTGAAGATCATCGATGTGACGACCATCGGCAGGAACAGAGAAACCACACCACGCGCGACCTCCTGCTTGGTGAAGAACATCGCGACGATGATCGCCAACGAGACCCATGCAGACCCCCGCAGTATCTGAGCCAAAGATTGCCGACGGGACGCCAGAACGGCGCGGTGATAGAACCCTTGCAACTCCAGCAGTGGGGGCGTCAGTGGCACCACTACCAGCAGCAACCACTGATATTTATGAAATCCACCGATGACAGCATCGGGATCGAGTTGGGGCAGCGAGCGGATGAAATGGGCCATCCAGAAGACACCACCAAACAACGTCGCATCAATGAGTGCGTGGACCTTGTTGAGGAGTTGGCGCTGACGGAGCAACATGCGGGGTTGTTACAGATAACCTTCAAAACTGTTTTTGTTAAGCGAATGTTGTTCGGTCATTAAAATAGCCATCCGCTTTCCAAAAACCATTCCCGATTAATTCCGCGGACGAAGAACCCGCCGGAGAGTGTGGTCGGGGGGGCACGGAAGCGATCCAGCCTTACGATTGACAAACGGTGCCGATGAGCCAACAGCTTGGATTCACCGTCGCTGGAGCGTGCGAGCACCGTCGCCGGAATTTGTCATGACCTACGCACTCCTCCAAACCTCCCTGAACCCTCCGCCCTTGGACGCCCTGCAGCGCGCATTCAAGGCGGCACAGGCATTTTCAGTTTCCGCAGCCGACGCGATGTTCGCGGCGGACGATGCATTCGGGATTCTGGCCCGCGATCTGCCGGAGCAGGATGCGCTCAATCTGGCAGGTGCCTTGGCGGCCGAAGAAATCCCGGTGGAGGTGGTGCCTGAACGCGAGTTGAGCCGATTACCGGACGCCTCGTTTTTCTTGAGTGCTCAACTGGATGGTCCCCGGATGACCTTGTTCAATGCCCGGGAAGATTCCCAAATCGCTCCCTTGGCGGCGCTGAGCATCATCGCTGTCGGGTATGACCAGCGGGAGGTGCGGCTCGACCTCATCTTCGGCGAAGCCACGGTTCGATTTTTCACCACCCTCGAGAAGTTCCACTCGCACCACAGTCCCGAGGTGGCAGGACGTTTCCCCTCCGAACGCCTCGCTCAATTTGTGCGGGAACTCGCCGCGAGAGCTCCCCACGCACGGAAAAACCGGGGGGCCGACCTGCTGCTGTCGGCCAATCCCGGGGACCGCCTCGAGGACTTGGTGAGCTACCCTCGGCCCAGCGCCTTCATTGAGGAGATTGTTTGGCTCCTATGGCAACTGCAGCAGAGCCCTGCGGCCAGGAAGTCCGCGGAGCACTCCTGAATCCGGCTGAGGACGACCTCCCGATCCGGATACCCGCCCGCAATTCAAACGTCACCGCCACCGCCTCGATGGGGCCTCTCGGATTGGGCCTTGTTTGACGACCCAGAGTGGGAAGGGGTAGAGCCCACCGGCATTCCTGTCACTTTACTCCTTGGCAGGCCTGATCCAGTTCCTAGCGTCCGGGCAGCGATGAGTGCAACCCCAGCGATTCTTTGGTCCCGCTTCCAACATCACTATCTCGATTGTCCCACGATCGGGCTGGGTCTGGACATCAGCCGAGTTCCCTTTCCGGATGATTTTCATGCCAAGATGGAGCGACCGATCCAGAAGGCCTTGGGCGAGATGGCCGAACTGGAGCGGGGAGCCATCGCCAACCCCGACGAGCAGCGGATGGTGGGGCATTACTGGCTGCGAAATCCGGCACTGGCCCCGACGCCGGCGCTCTCCCAGGCCATCGAGTCCACCCTGGAGGCGATCCAAACCTTCACCGCACAGGTCCATCGCGGCGAACTGACTGGGGCATCCGGCCCGTTCCGCAACGTGTTGGTCATCGGGATCGGGGGATCGGCGCTCGGCCCTCAGTTCGTGGCCAAAGCCCTGGGGCATTCGCGTTCCGACAAGCTCACCCCCTATTTCTTCGACAACACCGATCCGGATGGCATGGACCAGGTCCTCGCAACCTTGGAGGGCAAACTAGGGCAAACCCTGGCCCTGGTCATCTCCAAGTCCGGCGGCACTCCGGAGACCCGCAACGGAATGGTCGAGGCCCGTGCGGCCTACGAGCGGGCAGGCCTGCGCTTCGCGAGCCATGCGGTGGCCATCACGGGAGAAGGCAGCGCCCTGCACAAGACAGCCACAGCCGACGGCTGGATCCGAACCTTCCCCATGTGGGACTGGGTGGGTGGGCGCACCAGCGAATTGAGCGCCGTGGGACTGTTGCCCGCGGCCTTGCAGGGCTTGGACATCCAGGGACTCCTCGCCGGAGCCAAGGCCTGCGACGAAGCCACCCGCAATCCGGTCGTCCGTGACAATCCGGCCGCGCAACTCGCGTTGATGTGGTATTTCCTCGGAGAAGGCCGCGGCACCAAAGACATGGTGGTGCTGCCCTACAAAGACCGCTTCGAACTTTTCTCCAAGTACCTCCAGCAACTCGTCATGGAGTCGTTGGGCAAGGAGCTGGACCTGGATGGGAAGGTCGTCCACCAAGGCTTGGCTGTGTACGGGAACAAGGGGTCGACCGACCAGCACGCATACGTTCAGCAATTGCGGGATGGCGTGGCCAACTTCTTCGCCGTGTTCATCGAGGTCCTGAAAGACCGCGACGGGACCAGCCTCGAGGTGGAGGCGGGCGCCACCAGCGGTGACTTCCTGAGTGGGTTTTTCCTGGGCACGCGCTCCGCCCTGTACGATTCGGGCCGCGCAAGCCTCACCCTCACCGTCCCGGACGCCTCAGCGTTCACGGTGGGGATGCTCATCGCTCTGTTCGAGCGGGCCGTGGGACTTTACGCATCATTGATCCACATCAACGCCTACCACCAGCCGGGCGTCGAGGCAGGCAAGAAGGCCGCCGCCAGCGTGCTGGGACTTCAGCGTCAAGCCGTGGCTCATCTGGCTGCCCATCCCGGGACAGCTTTTTCTGCCGACGCACTGGCGGCCGCGGTCGGAAACGTCGATGCAGCGGAGATGATCTTCAAGATTTGCACGCACTTGGCCGCCAACCGACGAGGGGTGCAAACCGCCTCCGGCACCGGCCTGAAGGCGACCTTCCAAGCACTGTAAACACCCAACCCGAGACGTGCTCCGGGCTCAACGACCCAATCGCGATCTGCGCTTGTCCGGAGCCCGGTCAGATTCCAGCCTTCCACCGAAACTTCCGATGAAACCTCTGCTGCTCATTGGGGCGCTGCTCTTCGCCCTCACCTTCCCCGCCATGTCTGACACCACCGCTTCCTCCAAGAACCACGGTAACCTCCGCCACGTCGTCGCCTTCAAGTTCAAGGACACCGCCAGCCCTGCGGACGTCAAGAAAGTGGAGACCGCCTTCCGCGCCCTGAAGTCGAAGATCCCCCAAATCGCCAGTCTGGAAGCCGGCACCAACAACAGCCCTGAAAATCTCAACAAGGGCTGCACGCACGGTTGGATCCTCACCTTCACCTCCGAGAAGGACCGCGATGCCTACCTTGTTCATCCTGACCATCAGGAATTTGGAAAACTGGTACGCCCTCTGGTGGCCGATGTGTTCGTGATCGATTTCTGGGCCAAGTGAGCTCAGTCCGGGTTGGAACCCAAAATCAGCACCCTCTGCCGCCATGCGCTGTTTTGTCACCGGTGCCTCGGGTTTTGTCGGAGCCAACCTGGTTCATGCACTGACTGCCCGCGGGCATTCGGTCCGAGCGTTGTTGCGCCCGGGGGCGGATGTCCGAGGGCTCGTGGGTAGCACCTACGAAACGATTCCCGGGGACCTCACCGACGAAATACCCAAACTCGCCCAGGCCATGGCTGGATGCGACTGGTGCTTCCACGTGGCTGCGAGCTATGCGCTCTGGTTGCCCGACTACGCCCCTATGTACCGGGCCAATGTCGATGGAACTCGCAACATCCTGACCGCGGCGCATCAGGCCGGATGCTCGCGCATCGTGTACACAAGCACCGTCGGCTGCATCGGTCTGCCCAAGCCCGGCCCCGACGGTTCCATCGTCCCGACCGATGAGACCACGCCGGTGAGCGAGTCCCAGATGTCCAATCCCTACAAGCTCTCCAAATGGCGGGCCGAAGTGGTGGCCCGAGAACTCGCAGCGGTCGGCCTACCGGTGGTCATCGTCAATCCGAGCGCACCGATCGGCCCGCGCGATGTGAAACCCACTCCCACCGGGCAGGTGATCGTGGATTTTCTCCGTCGGGCGATGCCCGCCTACCTGGACACCGGACTCAACTGGGTTCATGTGCAGGACGTCGTCGAGGGGCATATTCTCGCCGCTGAAAAAGGGAGGGTGGGAGAGCGCTACATCCTGGGGCATGCCCAGGGAAATTGGACCATGAAACAGGCGCTCGACACGCTTTCGGGGCTGACCGGCGTTCCGGCCCCGCGATTCCAGGTACCCCACGCCGTGGCTTTGGGTGCGGCACATGTCGACGAGTGGATGGCGCGTTGGACCGGAAAACCTCCCAAGGCACCGCTGGCCGGGGTCCGCATGGCAGCCTACAAAATGTGGTTCAACCCCGCCAAGGCCATCCAGGAACTCGGGTTACCGCAGACTCCACCCGAGCAGGCCCTCACCGATGCGGTGAAGTGGTTTCGAACCCATGGCCACGCACCCTGATCCGGGTTGCACCTAGGGTTTCACTGGAGTCGTGATCGGCGAAGTGGATCGGACCGGAGGCGAGGGGGCGATTGACCTCAAGTAGTGAGAATCCAGGCGGTCGCACGCCCACAAGACTCCTCGAGTCACCAGATCCAGATAACGTTCGTCGCCCACGGTCTCGCTGAAATGCCCCAGCGAGGTACTGAACACCCGGGTGGATCCGTAGCGGTTGACCCAAGTGACCGCGCAGTCGTCGTCACCCTGTGCCCCGCGTTGAAGCACGATAGCCGAGGGGAAAACCTTTACGTTGTTGTAGAGTTCTTCGTTGCCCGTCAGCCAGTCCCGCCACCCCAGACCTCGGATGATGGGGTGCTGGTTCTCCACCGTGCGGATCTGGATGGGTGTGGCCTTGCCATGCTTCATGGAGCGAAGACCGAGGTATTCCTGCCAAAGCTCGCCAGGAGCCGCGCGGTAGCTATGGACCGCACAGTGCAAATTGACCCCTGGCAGGCCAGCCCGGTGTGTGGCGAGGATCTGCGAGATCCAGTTGGTATCGGCGACCGCACCAAAACACTCGTCATGGATCACGACATCGTAGCCTTTGGCCCAGTCGCGGTTCTCATAGAGCGGAATCCGGCTCTCTTTCGACACACCGCCTTGCTCCACCGTTTCGACGATCACCCGGGCCCGAGCCTCGATGCCTCGTTTCAGCACCTCCTTCTGAACCGGGTAGTCATGACAGCATCCCCCGCAGACCAGTAGCGCACGAAGCGGACGGGGCTCAGCAGCCGACAGCCCAGCCGTCAGTGCCAGCATCCAGAGACCCGTGGCAACCCACCCCAATTGGTATCGATTCTTCATAACAACACAGCACAGAACGCCCCAGTGCCTCTGCATCCAAAACGGCTACCTGAAGATGGGATCAATCCAGCTTGCGGACCCAGATGTTGCGGTAGCGCACCGGATTACCGTGATCCTGGAGAAGCAGCGGACCCATGGGCGTCACTCCAGAGAACTTCGCCGAAACCGAGGCGTCGCCCTGGATCGGAATATGGTCCTGAACCAGCACGCCATTGTGCAGCACCGTGAACGAGCCCGGTTGCACTTTACCATCGGCTCCCGGCTTGGGCGGATGGAACACAATGTCGTA
>CANHYD010000047.1 GCA_947464705.1 Verrucomicrobiota bacterium
CCCCATTTTCCGCGGCAGGTCGGCTTTCGCACGGCCCAGGGAGGAACGCCTCCCTCACTCATCGACCATCGACATGGCCTATCCTCCCAGCGACATCACCTTGCGATTTCTGGGCGGTCCGGCACCGTAGACGCGGCGCTGTCGGAGAAATCGCCCTACCCCGGAGGTGCTCAGGCGAGGCTGAGTGTGCCGAAGGACTCTGAGATGTCGCCCAAAGAGCCTCCTGGGCAGGGACCGATCTCCGAGCGGTCCGGCACCGCAGACATGGCGCTTTCGGAGAAATCGCCCTACCCCAGAAGCGTCCCGGAGAATGCCAACCTCATCGTTCTACACCCAGAAGCCTCCCTGAGAATCCCAACCTCATCGCTCTACACCCAGAAGCGTCCCGGAGAATGCCAAGCCGAAACGGTTTCATGGGAGCCGTCGTGCTGGCTACGTCATCTTCCGCTAGAGCTTCGTTGTTCGCTCGTTAGGGGCCTCAAGCACGAACCTCAGCGAGGCCCGCGCCTCGCTCTGACCTCGTCTTGCGAAAGAATTCGCCACGCCATCGCTTTCCTCCTCACTGAATCGTTCCGGCTTAGACGTTGAGAGCGCCGCAGTGGGGCGGCCTTTGCCCTTTTCGCTTCGGCTTGGGCTTGCTTGTATTGACTCAATGTCAGGGGTGTTCCAACGACTCCGGTACTGGGGCCCCCTGGTGCTGTGGATGGGAGTGATTTTCTGGGCATCCGCCGATTCCGGTTCCGGCAAGCGGGGCTCGCGTATCCTTGGTCCCTTGCTGCGTTGGTGGATGCCCGAAGCTTCCACTCAAAGGATGGAGGAAGTGATGTTCTTGATCCGGAAAGGGGCCCATGTCTCCGAATACGCGGTTTTGGCATGGCTGGCCTGGCGGGTGTTTCTGGGGGTTCGCCGTTCTACCGAGCCCCCGCAGCCGCTTCGGGCAGGGTTGTTGGCTTGGGGACTGTCGGTCCTGTACGCCGTGTCCGACGAATGGCATCAGACCTTTGTGCCGACTCGCGTCGGAACGCCCTGGGATGTCCTGATCGATGCTGCTGGGGCGGCGCTCGGCTTGGCCCTGGCCGGGCTCTGGTGGCGTTGGCGGCGTCCGTGCTGAAGCGTTTCCCGGATCGGCAAAGAATTCCTTCAGGTTCTGCCGGAAATGTTTCGATGCATGAAAACGTCCCATGCGTCGCCCTTTGCTCATCCCTGCTCTGTGTGTTGCGGCCGGCATCGGGTGGGCCGAGTCGTGTCCCGGAGACTTTGGAGCGGTTTCGCTCACGATGGCGTTGCTGGGTTTGGCATTGGCCGGACTTTGGTCCAAGGGGTTCGCTGCGGGGATCAGCCTGGCTCTCTTCGGTGCGGGCGCGCTGGCTTACCAATCGACGCAGTGGCCACTCGACCCCGAGGATTTGAGGTGGCGACTGGATGGGTATGGTGAGTTGGGGCAGGTGCGGGGAATCTTGGTCGAGACGCCATCAGTGCGGCTGTCCGAGCGCAAAGGACAGTGGGTGGAACGAACTGTGGTCCGACTTCAGGTGACGGGATGGCGGCCCCAGGGCAGCCCTTGGGAACCCGCCTCGGGTCACGTGCTTGTCAGTAGCCAAGGCGTTCCCGATGGTCGGTTTTTCCGCGGACAGTCCGTAGAGATCTCTGGCCTGATCTCTGCGCCGCCGGGTCCGGTGGCTCCGGGTTTGTTCGATTACGCCACCTTCCTGCGCCGACAAGGCATCGGCCTCCAGTTGCGATGCGAGGCTCCCGGAGATTGGGCGCTGGGCCCTGGGGCGACCGACGGGGTGCCCTGGAGTGAACGATTTCTGGCTTGGGCTCGGGCGCGCCTCTCGCAGGGACTGCCCGAAGATGGGGCGACCCGCCTGATCTGGGCCATGGCCTTGGGATGGCGAACTGGCCTGGCCGGTGATGTGGATGACGGATTCATGCGGTCGGGAACCCTGCATGTCTTTGCCATCAGTGGGCTCCATATCGCCCTGATCGCCGTCTTGTTGGTGCAGACGTTCCGGGTGCTGGGTTGGGGGCGTGCCCTGTGCGGTGGGCTTTCTTTGCCGCTGATTTGGTTCTACGTCGCCGCGACGGGTTGGCAGCCCTCGGCGGTCCGTTCGGCCGTGATGACCTCAGTGGTGGTGGGAACGTGGATGCTGGAACGCCCCGGTGACTTGCTCAACTCGCTCTCCTTGGCGGCATTGCTGATTCTGATCGCCGAGCCAGGGCAACTGTTCCAGGCGGGTTTCCTGCTGTCGTTCTTGGTCGTGGCCGCTCTAGCGGTTTTCCCGTCGAGATGGGAGGCCTGGTGGTTGGAGCACCGCCCCTGGCGCCCGGATCCGTTGCTGCCGCCCTCCCACTGGTCTCGTGCGCGACGCGTCTGGGAATGGGCCGAACGAGGTTTGTGTCGCGGCTGCGTCACCGGCTTGGCTGCCTTGGTGGCCTCTTGGCCGATGTCGGTGGAATGCTTCCATTTGGTCAGCGTCATCTCGGTGGTTGCCAATTTGATTGTCGTTCCCCTCAGCAGCCTGGTGTTGATCGCCAATGCCTTGTCGATGGGTGTGCCGGTGGGCACCGAATTGTGGAACGCCGCGGCTTGGGTGGGCATGCACGGGATGATGGCTGCCAGTCGCGCCTGTGAGGCCGTGCCCGGAGGGTGGTGGTCAGCGGCTTCACCAGGTGCTTGGGTGTGGATTCCTTATGCGCTGCTTTGGGTCGTTGCCGCTACAGGTTGGCTCGATACCCAGCGCCGTCGACGGCTGTGGTGGGGAGGCGCGGCCTTATGGCTGGTGCTTTTGGTGGGAGTGCGACACATCGGCGAGCCTGCGGCGACGGTGACGGTGTTCCGTTCGGGCGAAGCCGTTTGGATCGATCGCCCGGGAAGCGCCTCGGACTTGCTGCTGGACACCGGGGATGCTGCGACCGCCAAGGCGGTGCTGCTCCCGTGGTTGCAATCACAAGGGGTGGACCGAATACCAACCCTGGCCGTCTCTCACGGCGATGTCCGCCATGTCGGCGGGGTGCCGGTGGTGATGACCAATGCTCCGCCTCATCGCCTTCTCCTTCCGGTGGGTCGGATGCGCTCACCGTCGGTCCGAGGACTGGAGGGGTTGGCCACCGCCCGTGGGGTTCCGCTGCAAAGGTTGGGACGGGGTCAATTGGCGGCCACGATGCCTGTGCTCCATCCGGACGAATCCGACGCCTTCTCCCGGGCCGATGACGCTGCGGTGGTTCTGTCGGTGGCGGCGGCCGGTTGGAGGATTTTGTTGGCTCCCGATCTGGGGCCCGAGGGGCAACGGGCCTTGATCCAGCGCGAAGGCGCTTCCTTGGCGGCTGATGTCCTGATCACGGGCATTCCCGCCTCGGGTGAGGCTGCTTCCGAGGCGTTCCTGTCTCAGGTGAACCCACGGCTCCTGGTGGTGGCGACCGGGGATCGGCCTGCCACCGAGCGAAGTCCCGCAGCCTTGCGACGCCGACTGCGTGGGCAAACAGGCATCACCCTGTGGACCGAACGCCTGGGAGCCCTGGAGTTGCGGTGCTGGGCCAACCGATTGGAGGTGCGGGATTCCGTGGGAGCCCTGCGGCTACGCCTCGATCGATCTGAATCGACAAGCCCTCAAGGCAGAGCGACGGCCTGGTAATAGCGAGTGGCCGTGGGTTGGGTATCGGTCCAAGTCGCCAGGCCATCCGGAGCCGTGGCCACCACGATGTCACGGTCGATCCAAGTCTGCAGATCGTTGCTCGACTGGATCCGGTAGCGCACCGCGGGTTCGCCCCAGACATTCAGCCGGGCTTTTCCCTGAGCATCCAACCCGGCCAGTTCCATCAGCGGAGCCACCGCGTTCGGTGGGTAGGCGACGATGCGGTAATCATCGAAGAGCATGTAGTTGTCGTTCCAGGTGCCTTTCGGATTGGCGGCCCAGACGGCGTCCACACTGCCCAGCGAGGGGCGCTGGAGTCGGGTGCTCAGCGGGAGCTCATAAACCACCGGTGTGCCATTGAGCGAGGCCGACAACCGGTTTCGGCCGAAGCTCATGGAGATCTCCAGTTGGTACACCACGCCGTACTCGAACTGGAAACCCGTGCCGATGAAGCCTTTCCCGTCGTCGAGGGCGTAATTGATCGATTGGTCTGGACCGTGGCAGTCGAGGGTGAACAGGCGGTGGTCGTTCGGCGTGTAGACGCTCCATCGGAAGTCGTCGGCCGCGGCTCCCGATGGCGAATCGTCTCGAATGCTGAAGGCAGTTTGGAACACCACCACGGGCAGCGAATTGGTGTCAGGAAGCAACTGGGTGGGCCGGAACAGGTTCACGCTGGAGCTGTCATTTGTGGGCCCCTGATAGCCGATATAGGCGTATTGCCCCGTGAAATCGTCCACTCGGTTGGTGAGCAAGCCATTGCCGCCGTGGCCCACTGCCGTCCAGCCGTTTTGGCCACGTCCCAGAGAATCCACCAGATCCAGTGCCGGATCGTAGCCTTCGAATCGTTCGAAGCCGGTCTCAAAGAGCACTCGGCCGCTGGTTCCGGCGCTCTTGGGCTTTGCAGAACCTTGCGCCATCCACAGGCCAGGAACGGTGACAAACCAGCCAGCCAGCAGGATTCGCAAGACGATCGAGGTGCTCATGGGGGAAGGATCCGTGTGTCGGCAGGCGTTACTGTTCCACGGGCCCTCGTTGACCTGGCCGCCCTGACGGAGCCGGGCCCGGGGCGGGTGCTGCCGACGGCGCGGGCCGGGGAGACGGTTGGAATGACGGGGCTGCCGGAGCCGGGGTCGGCACAGGTCGCGGTGCCGGGGCCATGTTGGGAGCAGGAGCCGGGGCCGGAGCGAACTGCGGTGCGGCGGGGGCCGGACGTGTCTGGGGCGCGATGGCGGGTCTGCTCACCGAGGGTGCAGGACCCGCGGCCGCAGGCGCCGGCCGGAAGGCTTCCTGACGCGCGACAGGTGCCGCTGAGGGGGCTGGGGCCACGGATGGATTGGCCGCAGGCCGGGAGGGCACATTCGCATTCGGGAGGACGATGGGGCGGGAAATCGGAGCCGCAGACTGTGGCGGTGCCGATTGAACCGAGGGCGCCGTGATCCGCGCGCTTGGGGCGGGGTTGGCCGGGATCACCGACGGGCGTGAAGTCGTCACCGGAGCGGGTCGGGGGGCGGATTCAGATCCGAAGCCGGACCTGGCAGACGGGATCGAGGACGGGGATCCCGGGTTCGGCGCGCTGAGGGGCGAGGCAGACTCCGTGGGGTTGGCCCGCGGAATGGAGATGCTTCGGGATTCCGGCGGGCGCGCCGGAACAACGCTGGGAGCCGGTGTGGTGGTCGGGCTTCCTGAAATCTTCGGGGCCACGGCGGTGGGGGTGCCACTGCCACCTCCAGGACGCGTGGCCGGAGGCAGCGTTTGCGTCAGTCGTTCCGTCGGAATGCCTGTTGGGATGGGTGAGGGTCGGCCGGGAGATGCGGAGGGTACCAAGCCGGCCGACGGAATGTTGGCCGGACGGTTCGGGCTCAGCGAGCCACCGGCCGATGGAACCGCCAGGGGGCGAGCATTCGGCGGTGTGATGCCGATGCGATCGGACAGGCCGCCGGAGTTTGGGGTGGGGGCCAATCGTGAAACTTCCGGTCGTTTGAGGACCGATTCCGGCGGTCGGGAAGCATGGGTTGGCACCGCCGGGCGGTACACGGCCACCTCGGCCGGCCGGCCCCCTGAGGGGTTGGGCCGCGCGCTGGCAAAGGCTTGGGCGGCCGCCGGGCTGTTGACGTCCCGAAGTGCCGTGCGCCGGATCTCTTCCCGGCTGTGCCTCTGGACTTCCTCGCGGGAAATCGCGTTGTTGATGATCACCGTGTTGTTGTTGCCCCGGATGTTCACACCCTGGCCGCTGGCTACCTGGACGTTGCTGTCACGGACGAAACGCTCGGCTTGATGGCGCGGCAGTCGATGGTGGTACAGGTGCGGATCGCAGAAACGATCCCAGGTCGTGGCATACCAGGCGGTCGTGCCGATGCCGAATCCGATGCTGACCGCCGTGTTGCCGTTGACCCACGAGAAACCCACGTTGGCGCTCCACCGGCACTCCGGAGGCAGCGGAGCCCATCCGCAGTAGGTCGGGGAGCTGCGCCAAGCGACCCAGGCCGGCGCCCAGTCGTAACCCGGATTCCACACCCAACCAAAGCGGGCGTGCTGATGCCAGCGGCCATAATGATACGGGGCCCAACCCCAGGAGTAGGTCGAGTTCCAATACCAACCCGCATCGGTCCACAGCCAGGATCCACCGTCGCAGTAGGGTTGCCAGGTCGGGTTGGCCACTGCGGCCGATGGTCGCCAGCACCACCCGTAGCCCGGGACCTCCATCCAACTGCCGTAGGGGGAGAGCGATTGATAAAAGACCTGCTGGTTGACGACGGTCTGGGCCGTCGGCGCAGCAACGACCGTGGTCGTGGAGGGCGGGGGAGGTGGCGTGCCTTCGATGGTGGTGGTGGTGATGGGGATCGTCGTCGGAGCCACCGGCGGCGGGGCGATGCTCGTGGGGATCGACTGGGGAACCCCGGGTGCTGAGTCGTTCGGAGGGATGGGTGCCGAGAATTCCGGTCGGATCGCCGCCGCCTTGCGCATCAGCACATGGATGATGTTGGAGGACACTCCCAGGTCGTTCAGATAGACGATCTGGCTCGCCCCCAAGGCGAAGGGTTCCCGAATGTTGGCGATGTATTCAGTGACCACGCCCTCGTCGAGTCCGCCACGGGTCAGTTGCACCACATCGGCCACCGGGCCAGGCAGGGGCGGCGGAACCAGAACAGTCACCGGGGCCGAGGGGTCTGCCGGGGCTGCTAGCGGGACCGCTGTGGCAGGCGTGGGTTGCGGAGATGATGCTGTTGGGGGTGGGGTCGGGCTCGGGGTCGGGGTCGGTGCTTGTGCCTGTGCGATGGCCGGATCCACGACTGGAGTCGACCGGTTGCTCAGGGCGGCCGGAACCGAGGGCGCTTGGACGACCACAGTCCTCACCGTCGGCGCTGGCGGCGCGGTGTGGACCACGGTCTTCGACCCGGTGTCGCATCCGGCGGCAGCTCCCAAGCAGACCAAGATCAGCCCAAGGGTGTTGCGGGACGGACGCTTGAACGAGGCATTCATTGTGTTCAGATCGGTTAGAGACGGGTATTTCGCAGGAAAAGTCGATCCAAGGGTCGCGAACCCACCTTGACGGAGGTTCGTTCTTGGGAGTGAAGGGAAAGCTAGGAACGTGACAGGACCCCGATGACGGGAAATCTCTTGGGGGACCAACGGAGAAGTCTTGCCGGCCGGGACGGGGTGCCTTCGCAAGGGAGGCCGCCGTCTGGGGTCTGGGTATTCACGGTTGTGAGAGTGGGACGCATTCAATGGTTCCTTATTCAAGGAATCAGGAGGTTGAGGGTTTCATGCTCATCGCCCAGGATTCGGGGTGTGAAATTTGCCGTCGGCCGGTGAAGCTGCACGCATTGTCGTCGGAGGTGGCATCCGTTTTGCCTCGGACGACGGAGACACTCACTGGTCATGAATCGATGCTGTTCTTGGAAGGCCCTCCTTTGGGTCTGGTGCGGATGGGGTGCCACGTTGTTGCTGGGGCAGGGGGCTCCGCAGTTGACGGCTATTTCCACCAACCGTGCCCAGCCTGGGGCATTGATCGCCATCACCGGCCTGAATTTCCTCAACCCTCCTCTGACCGCCGTCACCTTCAACTTCACCCCGGCGACCGTGGAGTCGATCCGATCCCTGGGCCTCGGGTATCATCAAATTTCGGTGCGTGTTCCTTTGGGGGCCACCATCGGACCGATCCTCGTCGAGAACGCGTTGGGTCAGACTCAGACACCGTGGAATTTCCAACTGCCGCCGGTGGTGCAGCGCTTCGCCCGCAACGGGGTCTTCACCGAGGCCGACAAGGTGCGCGGTGTTCCTGGAGACACGGTGTCCCTCACGGGTGCCAACTTCCTGGATCCCCTGGATGCCAACTACCGACTGGGAGTGTTCTTTGACGGCATTCGGGCCGGTCTGGATACGGTGACCGAAGGGTCCGTGTCGGTGGTGGTGCCTCCGGGGGCCATGACCGGCCCCATCACCGTGACCAACAATGCCGGTGCGACGGTGACCAGCGGCTATTTCTACCTCGCGCCCTGGGTCACGGCCTTCACGCCCAAGGCCCGGGTCGGAGACACGCTCACCTTGAGTGGTCGCAGTTTTCGTGCGGTGTCCTCGGTTTCCTTTGGTGCAGTCAGCACGACCAATCTCACGGTCGTGTCCAATACCCTCATGAAGGTCGTTGTTCCGCTCGGAGCGCCTGCGGTCGCGCCCTTGACCTTGGAGTCGCCGGGAGGGCGCTTCATTTCGGTGTCCAACTTTGTGCTCGCTCCCCGGATCAACGGGTTTTCGCCACCCAGCGGTGCGGTGGGCACTTTGGTGGCGATTAGCGGTTCCGGGTTGTCCGGGGTAACGCAGGTGACCTTCAGTGGAGTTCCGACGACGCCGGTGTCTGTTACGGCCACGCAGGTGACAGTTCGGGTGCCCAGCGGTGCGGGAACCGGGTTTGTGACGGTCTCGGGAAGCTCTGGGACCGACGAGTTTCAGACCTTGTTCTACGCGCCCCCGCAACTCAGTGCCATCACTCCGAACCTCGTGAAGGTCGGTGAGACCGTGACATTGAGCGGGACCAATCTCCTGGGGACCTCGGCCGTTCTCTTTGGAACCAACCGGCTTGCGGCCAAGGTCTTTACGGTTGTGGACAATCGCCGCATCACCGCCCAGGTGCCGGAAGGCGCTTCCTCGGGATGGGTCTGGGCGGTGACACCCGGCGGTGAAGCTTCGGGCGGACCGATCTCCGTTCAAGGGCCGGTCCCGGTGATCAGTGGCTTCTCGCCTGCTCTCGGCGTGGTCGGCACGGAGGTGCGGCTCGTGGGGGTGGATCTGGGCCCCCCAGCGGTCGTGCGTTTCAGTGGGGTGGCCGCCTCGATGGTCAGTGCCACGACCAATGGTCTGCTGGTTCGGGTTCCGCTCGGTGCAGTCAGTGGTCGCATCACTGTGGAGACGTCGGCCGGGGCGGCTGCCTCGGCGCAGGACTTTCTGGTAGGAACCACGGCTGATTTCGACGTCTCCCTTGTGTCCTCGGCGGAACCGGTGGTCACGGGGGCGGAGTTTCGCTTGAGTCTCAAGGCCCGCAATCAGGGGCCACTGCCGGCCACCAATGTCACGGGCAATCTGACTCTGCCGAGTCCGGCGGAGTTCCTAGGGGCAACGCTCGGAGGCGGTGGCAGTTTTCAATCCGGGGCGGCCGGAGTGAGTTTCCTCATCGGCACATTGCCCGCCAAGTCGGAGTGGACCGCGCTCGTTCGCGTTCGGATTCCGGTGGAGGCTGTCGCGCGCTTCGAGTGGGCGGCCAGTACGCTCACGCCGGATGTGGATACCGCAGACAATCGCACCTGGGTCTCGGTGACTGCGGTTCCCCTGCGTCTGGAAATGACCGGATTTGGGGATGACCTCTGGGTGTTGAGTTGGTCGTCACTGGCCACCGAGGTGGAGTTGCAGGAATCCACGGTGGACTTGCCCCGGCAGTGGCGGGCGGTGGTCGGAACCCCATTGAACGACGGGGTTCGCTTCCAGTGGTCTCTCAGTACGACCAACACGGGGCGACTGTTCCGGTTGCGATCGCGGTGAGCGTTTGCACAGCGCCCATCACCGGGTTTTTAGCCGAAATCGTGGGAGGCGGCCGTTTGCAGGTTTTGATCGGGGAGTCGCTCGAGATGCAGGGCGCGCACATGGACCGTGCCGTGACGGCGCTGCACGATGCCTTCGACCAGCAGGAACGGCTCGGTGCTAATTCGCAGGCGCTCGGCTTCGAAGAGTTCGGGGGAGACGATGGCGTTGGTGATCCCGGTCTCGTCTTCCAAGCTCAGGAAACACACGCCTTTGGCGGTTCCGGGGCGCTGGCGACAGATCACCTGCCCAGCCACTCGGATGCGGGCGCCGTCGGGCGCTTCCCGGAGTTGGGCGCTTTGCCACACGTCCTTCAGAGTGGCGCGACGCAAGGCCATCGGATGCGGACCCGTGGTGAGTCGCAGTGCGGCGTAGTCGGCGGCCAATCGGTCTTCAGCCGACATGGGGGCCAGCGGCGATCCCGTGCCTTCAGGATTGCTCAGGGTGTCCGCTCCTTCGGGTCCCCCTGCCAGTTCCTCACGCCTGAGGGGGCGCTCCGCATGCCACAGGGCCGAGCGCCGGTCGGTGGCCCAGGCATTGAGTGCACCAATGGAAGCCAGGGCGCGGAGGGCCTCGGGCCCAAGGGAAGTCCGTGACTTCAAATCTTCCAACGAGGTGAAGGCTTTCCGTGCGCGTTCCTGCAGCAGACGGCTGGCCTGAGAAGAGGGGAGGCCTTGGACCAGACCCAGGCCCAGGCGCAGGGATCCGTCGGATTCCACGCGGGTTTCCCAGTCGGAGCGTGCCGCGCAAACCGGGCGCACGGCCACGCCATGGTTCTTGGCGTCCCGCACCACCGTGGCCGGCGCGTAGAAACCCATGGGCTGGTTATTGAGCAGTGCGGCGAAGAATTCCGGAGCCCGGTGCACCTTCAGGTAGGCGCTGGCGTAGGCCAGCAGTGCGAAGCTGATGGCGTGCGATTCGGGGAATCCGTAGAGGGCGAACGAGCCCACGGTCTTGGTGATCGAGTCGATGACGTTCGGAGCGACACCCTTGTGGGCCATGGCCTCCCGCAACTTGGCCGTGGCCAGGGCCATCTTCTCGTCGGAACGGTGGAAGCTCAGGGCCTTGCGCAGGTTCTCGGCCTCGTCGCCGCTGAAGTCGGCCATGACCATGGCGATTTCCAGCATTTGCTCC
>CANHYD010000048.1 GCA_947464705.1 Verrucomicrobiota bacterium
CACCGACAAGGACGCCGACCTGAGCGTCTTCAAAGGCAAAACCCTCGCTGTGCTCGGCTTCGGCTCCCAAGGCCACGCCCACGCGCTGAACCTCAAGGAATCCGGATGCAACGTCATCATCGGCCTCTATGAAGGTTCCAAGTCCATCAAGGTAGCCCGGGAAAAGGGCTTCGAGGTGCTCGCCAGCGCCGAGGCCGTCAAGCGCGCCGATGTCATCATGATCGCGCTGCCCGACACCAAGCAGGCAGCCGCCTACGAGAAGGACATCGCCCCGAACCTGACCGCCGGCAAGACGCTGCTCTTCAGCCACGGCTTCGCGATCCACTTCAAGACCATCGTTCCGCCGAAGGACGTCAACGTGATCCTCGTCGCCCCGAAAGGCCCGGGACACATCGTTCGTCGTCAGTACACCGAGGGCAAGGGCGTCCCCAGCCTGATCGCCATCTATCAAAACCCCAGCCGCACCGCGAAGAAGATCGCCTTGGCTTGGGCCAAGGGCATCGGCGGCACCCGCGCCGGCGTCATCGAGACCACCTTCAAGGAAGAGACCGAAACCGACTTGTTCGGTGAGCAGACCGTTCTCTGCGGCGGTGCCAGCGCGCTCGTCCAAGCCGGGTTCGAAGTGCTCGTCGAGGCGGGTTATTCGCCGGAGATGGCCTACTTCGAGTGCCTCCATGAGCTCAAGCTCATCGTTGACCTCATGAACGAGGCGGGCATCGCCGGCATGCGTTTCTCGATCTCCGAGACGGCCAAGTGGGGCGACGTCACCGTCGGCCCGAAGATCATCGACGCTTCGGTCAAGAAGCGCATGAAGGCTGCCCTCAAGGACATCCAGACCGGCAAGTTCGCCAAGGATTGGGTCGCCGAGTACAAGGGTGGCTACAAGAAGTACAACGCCCTGCTCGCCGCCGGCGAGAAGCACCCGATCGAGAAGACCGGTGCCAAGCTGCGCTCGATGATGCCCTGGATGCAGAAGCGCCAGATCAAGGGCGCTCAGGCCGCCTACTGACCGAGAGGTCTCCGCTGGACACACCGCCGGCCCTCCACCTCGGAGGTCCGGCGGTTTCTTTTTCCCGACTTCCCGACCCTTCAGCATCCCGTAGTCCATGGCTCGCAGCGTGATCCTTGCAGGAACCATCCGATGCGATGGGTGTTGCCTGCCACCCCGCTGGTGTCTTTGCGCCGCGCTGCGTCCGGTGGTCAGCACCGTGGCGGTGGATGTGTTGATCCATCGCCGTGAGAACTGGCGCCCCACCAGCACCGGCAAGCTGGTGGCCCGCACCCTTCAGGGTTCGCGGACCCATGTGTATCAGCGGGTCCAGCCACCCACGCGGGAAACCATTGTCCGTCCCGACCGAGAGCTTTGGATCCTGCACCCGGGCGGCGAACCCGTTGAGAACTTGCTCCCGCGCCCTGCCGATCAACCCGCCCCTCAGGTGCTTCTGTTGGACGGCAACTGGGGACAGGCCGGTGAGATGCTTCGAGCGGTTCAGGGTTGGGGCCGGTTGGTCCGCCTCAGCCAAAGCGGAGCGAGTCGATACTGGCTGCGGTCTCAGGAAAGCCTGGACCAATTCTCCACGGCCGAGGCTCTCATTGCCGTGCTTCAATCGCTGGGAGACGTGGAAGCCGCCTCGCAGTTCGGGCTTCAATTCGAATTGCATGTCTATGCCACGCTTCGGGCTCGCGGCCACAAGGAGGCTGCCGAAACGTATCTGAAGGGGTCCTCTTTGCCGGCGGCATTCCCTGAATTTCTGAGTCAACTCAACGAGCGACGGCGCAATCCTTCCGAACCCAGCGCCTCCCGACTGGGACCTCATCCGCAGCCCGAGCGATTGGGCTGAATCCCGGTCATTTCCGCATTGGGATTTTGACCGTGAGCCCCTTTCATCCAGGGGTGGCGCGTGAGTACCAACTGAACCCCTTCCGTCCGCCGGCTGACCTGCGGATCGACTACGCGCAGGAACTCAACACCCAGCAGTATGAGGCAGTCACCGCGCCCCCGGGCCCTTGCCTGGTCCTCGCCGGTGCGGGTGCCGGCAAGACGCGCACCCTGACCTACCGCGTCGCCTGGCTCATCGAGCACGGCATCCCTGCTGACCGCATCCTCCTGCTGACCTTCACCAACAAGTCGGCCCGCGAAATGATGGAGCGCGTCGGAGACTTGCTCGGCGGCAGTATGGCAGACCTTTGGGGAGGCACCTTCCATTCGATTGGGGTTCGCATCCTGCGCTTGCACGCCGACCGACTCGGCTACCGTCGCGACTTCACCATCGCCGACCGCGAGGACGCCAAAGACCTGCTCAACGCCTGCATCACCGACGCGGGCATCGACGTGAAGGCCGTCCGCTTTCCCAAGGCGGAAGCGCTGTCGGACCTCTTCTCCATGCAGGTCAACACCGGGCAAACCTTGGAGGAAGTGACCGGCGGCGAAGAAGGTCCCTTTGCCGGCGTGATGGATTCCATCCGACTGGTCCAACGCCAGTATGCCGAGCGCAAGCGCAAGGCCGGGCTCATGGACTTCGATGACCTGCTGGTGCTCTGGCTGCGGCTGCTGCAGGACTTTCCCGACATTGCCGAGACCTACCAGCGCCGTTTCCAGTTCGTCCTGGTCGACGAGTACCAGGACACCAACATCCTCCAGGCCACGCTGCTGGACTGCCTGACCTTGCGAAACCGCAACCTCATGGCCGTCGGCGACGACGCCCAGAGCATCTACTCGTGGCGCGGAGCCAACTTCGCCAACATCCTGAAATTTCCCGAACGCCATGCCGGCGCGAAGGTCTTCAAGATCGAGACCAACTACCGCAGCACGCCGGAAATCCTCGCTCTGGCCAACGCTGCCATCGCCTCCAACCTGCGTCAGTTCCCCAAGGCCCTCCAAGCCCATCGGCCGCCGGGTCAAAAGCCAGCCCTCATCGTCTCAACGGATGCCCGCGAACAAGCCGCCTTCATCGCCCAACGCGCCCTAGAATTGCGCGATGAAGGGGTTTCCCTGAGCGAAGTCTGCGTCCTGTACCGCTCGCACTTCCATGCGCTGGAACTGCAAATGGAGCTGACCCGACGCAACATTCCCTTCGTCATCACCAGCGGCATCCGCTTCTTCGAACAGGCCCACATCAAGGACGTGGCAGCCTACCTCAAGCTGATCGCCAACCCCTCCGACGAACTGGCCTTCAAGCGCCTGGCCCGCATGCTGCCCGGCGTGGGCGGCAAGAGTGCCGACACGCTCTGGGCGGCCTTCAGCGCGCGGTTCCTTCCGTCGTCCGATTCAACCCCGGAATTCGAAGTCTCCGACAATGATGGGGCCTTGCCTGCGGTTCGGCCCATCGCTCCTGAACTCAGCGCCATCAGCCGCAGCGTGCCTAAAAAAGCAGCGGTGGCTTGGGCTCAGTTCACCGCGACCATCGCCCAATGCGAGAGTCCAGAACGCCGAAGCCAACCCGGCCGCCTGATCCGCTGGGTGCTGGAAGCCGACTACGAGGACTACGTTCGCAAGACCTACGAAAACGCCCGCAACCGTCTGGAAGACCTCGCGCAGCTCGCGGCCTACGCCGATTCCTTCGAAGACACCAGCCTCTTTCTTTCGGAATTGGCTCTGCAATCCAACATCGAAGCCGAGCAGAACAAGCCGAGGGACGGAGACGACGAGGATCGGTTGAAACTCTCGACCGTCCATCAGGCCAAGGGCCTCGAATTCCGGGCCGTGTTCATCATCATGCTCTGCGATGGTCTGTTTCCGAGCGGACGCTCGGCGGAGACCGCCGACGGCGAGGAGGAAGAGCGCCGGCTCTTCTACGTCGCGCTGACGCGGGCCAAGGACGAACTGTACCTCTGCCGTCCCCTGCTCCGCTTCATGGCGGGAGCGGGTGAGGCCTTCCAACCGGCGTCCCGCTTTCTGGGTGAATTCCCAGAGACTCTCGTTGAGGAGTGGAAAATCCACGCACCGGTCTTGCCCGTGTCTCCCCGAAGCCCACGCAGCAGTCCCGGCCGCTCTCCAGATCCCGATCCCTTCCGTGATCCGGACCCCGATCCCGACCCCATCGACGACGGCGATGTGCCGTTCTGAAGAAAGCCTCCGTGGAGAGACCTCGTTACCCTCTCGTGCGCCCCTTCCCTTTCACCCTGATCGCCCAAGCCCCATGCGCCATTCCCTGACCACCGCACCTGCCACGGATCCCACGGCCCTCTATCGCTATCGGGACGGCCTATATGCCGAGGACTTGCTGATCCTTGCCCTGGTCCGAATGGACTTTTTCACGGCACTGACCGCGGAACCCACCGACCTGGAAGGACTGTGCTCGCGCCACCAACTCCACGCACGCCCGGCCGACGTGATGATCACGCTCTTCCGCGCCATGGGGCTCATCGAATTGTTGGAAGGCCGCTACACGGTGACCAAAACTGCCCGGGAACATTTGGTCTCGTCGTCCCCGTGGTTTCTCGGCCCTTACTACGAGTCTCTGGTGGATCGACCCGTGGTGAAGGATCTCCTGAGGGTGCTGCAATCGGACCGGCCCGCCAACTGGGGCAGCCAAGCGTCCCAACCCGACTGGCACAAAGCCATGGAGAAGCCCGACTTCGCTCGCCAATTCACCCAAGCCATGGACTGTCGAGGCGTCTTTCTGGCACGGGCTCTCGCCGAACACCTGCCCATCCATCAGGCTCGTTCCCTGCTGGATATCGCCGGAGGATCAGGCATTTACGCCTGCTCCCTGTGCGCCCATTTCCCGGAACTCACAGCCACCGTGCTGGAGAAACCGCCGGTGGATGCGATTTGCGCTCAGGCCATTGCGGCCCGCGGATTCAGCGACCGGGTCCAGGTGGTGGCGGGTGACATGCTCTCTCAACCCCTGCCCCGCGGGCATGACCTGCACCTCTACTCCAATGTGCTGCACGACTGGGACATTCCCATCGTTCGAGAACTCCTGGCCCGCTCCTTCGAAGCCCTGCCCTCCGGCGGGCGACTGCTCATTCACGACGCGTTTCTCAACCGGGACAAATCCGGCCCGCTCCACGTCGCCGAATATTCGGTGATGCTCATGCACGCCACGCAAGGCCGCTGCTACGGCGTGGGTGAAATGGAATCCTGGCTGCAGGCCACCGGGTTCACCGATTGCCTTGAATTGCCCGGCGGCGCCGCCCGAAGCGGTCTGATTGCCACCAAGCCCTGAGAGGTTTGAGAACGGGGTTGGCGCGCTCGACGGACCGCCGCGTGCTCCAGCTTCACCAGGCCCGCGACTGCACCTCCGATTCTCAGTGCTTTGCCTGAGTTGGGTTAATTACCAACCCACCGGAGCGCGCTTGCCCTGCTTGGTGATCGTCTTCTCCTCTTCCCAGACGGCCAAGCCATCCCGGGTGGCCAAGGCCATCTGGAACACGTAGGTCGACTCGCGCTGGTTACCCTGACGAGTGCGGTTCTCGATGATCTTGCCCGACAAGGTGTAATCCGGACGACCAGCCACCTTCTGGGTGCCGAGGAATTGCTGTTCGCGCTTGGCTTCGGCTGCCAGAGGGTCTTCGGGACCACCCAGGCCTGCGGTGATGTCGGCGACGACCTTGCCGGTTCCCAGCAGCGCCACCCGGATCTTCTTCACCAGGATGTCCGTATCGATCTGGATGCTGGTGTTGTTGACCATGCGGCTGATGGCCAAAATCGCCCGCCCATCGGGTCCGCTGCCCTTCAGGCTTCCGGAGTTGATGTGCTTGGAGATCAGCGAATTGATCATGGATTCGGAGGCCATGTTCCAATCTTGGACATTGATCTCACCCACATTGCTGAGGGTTCGGGTGCCGGCCGGATCCACGTAAGTGGCCTGACTGGAGGCGCACCCTCCCAAGAGTGCGGCCGTGGCGACAACGAGGACGGTGGAGACAAGGGGGCGATTCATGGTCGAACAGACGAGTTCAGTCGGACGGAAAATCAATTATCGGGCGTTTTCGTACAGCTTCAGGCGGAAATCACGGACTGAAGGATTCGGAGCCACCCCGTTGATGAACAAGGACTCCTTGCCCTCGACCTGGCGAATGACGGCCACCGACGAAGGGCCTTCGACCAGGTTACCGTCCTTGTCGAACCACTCCCACTTGTAGGCGAACCGCTGGTACCGGCGAGTGGTGTTCAGCACCTCGGCCTGCACCTTCAGAAATCCCCCCGGGCCATCGGAGACATTGACCCCCAGAATCTGGACTTTTCGAGCCAGGGATCCGTCGGTGATCACCCGCTTCTCCGAGACCATATTGCGCTGGAAGGCGGGTTGCGCGGTCTCGGTGGTGTTGACGGTCTGACAACCGGCCCCCAAAAGGAGCATCAGGGTGGCAGTGGCGAGGGCTCGGACAGGATTGAAGTTCATTTGAGGCGGATCGCCGTGACCACAAGGGGTGACAGCGGACTCACAGAGCGAACAAGGATCAAGTTAGTGGATTTGGGATCAACGGCAACTTCGGCCTGCTGGGTATTCGGAGCTGAGACCCGGAGCTTGCCATCCACCGGAGTGGGAAAGGAGCAATACTGGAACTCCTTGGGGAGTGTCGTCCAAGTGCGGGTATCGGAAATATTGACGGCCGCCTGAGTGGCCGCCGTCGCCAGCATCGACACCAACCCCGCCACGGAACCGCCTTGCTCCTCCGCCGTCTTGTTGACGAAGTAGGCGGCCGTTGCCTTGACCGTGGTGGACATCAAGGTCTTGGTGACGATGGTCGGTAATTCGTTGCGGAACGCCTGCCCAATCACGCTGTCCATGCTGGCGAGCGGTACGGTGGACTCGGTGCCAGCCGACGACGAAATGCTCAGCGGCGCGATGTAGTTGGGATTGAATTCCAACGTCGGCAACGCGACTCCGACATAGGGCACCCGGTTGGCCCCAACGATGAGGAGCGGTATATCGATGCGGAACTGATCACGGTGCGGGGCGCTGCCCGTTTCAAAGATCACGAACGTCCGGGGCGGCACCGGTTCGCCGTTGGCCGCCTTTTCCGTCAACGCTTTGTCGGCATCGATGTACTTGTTGGAACCCGACATTCCCTGAACCCGTTCAAAGGATTTTCGGGCCCGCTCCAAATCGCTACCTCCGGTGGACAAGCTCAGGAAATAAAGCCCATCGAGGTAGACCGGAAACGGATTGGCATAATCGGCATACGCCTTCAATTGATCCAAGGCTCCGTATCTCTTGGACATCTCTCCACGAACCCCCGGATCGGTTTGGGCTTTCTGGACACTTTGGTATTCGCCGGACTTTTCGGCGGCGGCCGACTCGATCTCCTTCTGATCGCGCTCAATGCGCTTGCGGTTGTTGTCCACCGCATCCTGCTGTCGTTGATAGGCTCGCAGCAGTTCTGGGCGGGCCTTCTCGGCCTCACCCAATTGGAGGTGGTTCAAGGCTTTGTAGGTACTCACCAGCACCTTGTCATAATCGCGGCCCGTGTAGGGAAGATTCGCCTGATTCGAAAGCAGCGCTCCCGCCTCGCGCGAGACGCTGGTCTTGGCCTTCTCATCGTACCGGTTGATGAGATCATCGGCCTGCTGAAAGGCCGCCTGGCTCTCAGCGATCTTGCCAGCCGCCCTCAGCGCCATTGCCTGCTCCAGGCGGTATACCAAAGCGTCCTTGCCACCCTGAGCCTTGTCGGCCTTGCGCGTGTAATCGGCGGCAGCGGCGTCTAGTTGGCCACTGCTCCAAAGGCTCTTGGTCTCGGAGGTCTTTTGTTGGTAGGTCTGACAACCGGTCAGCAGAAACACCGCGGACAATACGACCAAAGCCATCCGGCCTGCTTGGAAAGAAAACATGGATTCGAGGGTTTGCTAGGTTCGATGGGGCTGGATGGAAGCGGCTAACGACCAGCCGAGGTCATTTCCTCAGAATCGCTCCCTCGGCAATACCGCGATCCTCCAGAATCGAGGCCTTTGAGAACTTCGGCAGCACGTCGGTGATGCGCACCTTACCAATCTCTACCTCTTCTTTGCCGAGAACCTCCTGGGTATCGGGATCGATCAATTCTTTCCCGACTGCGAAGACGCGCAGCACTTGGTCAGCCACCACGCCGGATCCCTCGCCCCGATTTACGGTCACGGTCTTGTCGGTCTTGGCGATGATCTTCACCGGAAAGATCACGTCCACCACCTGCGTCGCTGCCCAATCGGCCGAATCCTTCACCACGGTTCGTATCAACGCATCGGTGATCTCGGCATCGTTGCTCGCCTCATTGAGGGTCTGCTGAGCATCGGTGGAACTGATGGATTTGGAGGTGGATTCCAGCAGCTTGCCCGAGGCCGTCTCGTAGATCTTAGTGATCAGAGACAAACGGACGGTCCGCTTGGTGAGCGTCGTGTTGCTGATCTTCTGCTCCAAGCGCTGGGTCTGATCGTCATAATCATCCACCGTGAGCACCGTCAGGTATTTGGTATCGGCTAGATTGAAGCCCTTTTGCTTATCGGGATTCAAGGCGCGGGCCTTGTCATCATCGGTAATGAGGTCCTTGAGATCACTGCGGACCACCACCTGAAACTTGCGCGTCGTCTGGATGCTGTTGTTGAACTGATCCATCAAGGACTGCGCCATTTGCTCAGCCGAAAGGGTCTTGCGGACGTTGGAAAGCTTGGTCGCGACAGCCGGGGTCACCTTGACAGCAGCAACCGCAATGGTTTCGCGCTGTGCAACAGCGGTCAATGTGGCGGCCCACCCACCGAGCAACAACAAGAGTCGGAACAAGGAATTCATCGTCGAAAAAGGCGTAATTGGGAGTGCGATTAATTGCGGTTCCGGATCTGCAGGGTGGCTCCGTCGTACAGAGACTTGCCGTTGATCTGGATTTTGCTGTCCTCCCGGACATCCACCCGGTAGCCGCTTTGTTCGAGCATCTTGGCAAAACCCTCCACCGCCTTGACCTGAGAATCGGTCAACTTTCGATTCACCTCCACGGCCTGAAGGAACGCGATGTTGTCCTTCCATCGCGCGTAACCCGCCTCGCTCATCTGCAGCGCTGGGCGCAGCTTGAGGCCGGTCACGGGATTGATGGTTTGCTCCACGGTGCCAAACCCGGGTCGCGTCAGACGCATTTTATGAAAGCCAGGCGCCAATCGTACGGTCGCTGGGGTCGTTCCGACGAGCACGCCATCCATCTCAATACTGACGTCGCCCAAAACCACATCCAACGATCCAGAACTCCCCTTGGTCACTGAACCGTCAGGCCCAACCCGCAAGTCCGGCAGCTGCAGTGGGTTCTGGGTGAGGTCCACTGGGATGGAAGAAACGCTGATCTCGATCGACGACGGCCGGGGCACTTCTGCCTTGGCGACTTGAAGCACTTTTTCCGGGAACGCTTGGAGAACCCGGATGACGGCGTCGTCGACCAGTTGACTGTAGATCTCCGAGGAGTCGATTCCGGCGGTCTGAGTACCCCGAATGTTCCTGGAAACCCGAATGCTATCACCGGCCAACGCCCCGCCTTCTGCCGCTTCGGCAATCTTGTAAGAGACCCGCAACACGTGGTTGTGACTGGTCAACTGGAGAGTTCCGTCGTTGAAGGTGCGTTCTTCTCGTGTGACCGACGACAATGAAGCGAGAACAATCCAATCCACCCCCAACGACTGCGCCAATCGCAAGGCGGATGTCCTCTCTGAGAGCAGCGCATCCAACTGGGCACCGGCGCCTTCCTTGGCAATCGCGTCGGTCACCAACTGCCGCCCTATCAACACCAGGCCCTGACCGGTTGCTCGACTGGACAATTGGTCTTCCAGTTGGGATGACAATTTCTTGAACTCATCACCCGCTCGATTCTCGACGAGCAGGGCCGCTCTTCGAGCGCTTGGTTTCGATGCAAACTCCTGGCCCACCAAAACCAGGCTGAGACCCAAGAGTGAAATCGCCCAAATCCACACTGAAAACATGCGACGCAATCGCTTCATATCAACGGAGTGCTGCTGACGGAACCCACTCAGAACCCTTGGGTTTGATGCCCTCGGAATCATCCTAGAGACTAGGGATAAGGCAATTCCCTCACAAAAACGAGGATATTCTTGGATTGACCCGAGCAAATCCAGAAACATCCGCTGGCAAACCTGGCCCTTCTCAGATCGAAAGGAACCGCCCCCCTTCGGCAAGATTGCGCCGCGCACAGAATCACTTACCCTCAACCGATTGCCACGCTGCATGACTCGCCACTCCACTCTTCGACCTCTAGGAATAGCCTTAATCCTCACTGCTTTCATTGGTTGCGCCTCCGATCCCAATCGGCCGGGAGTTACCGACCCTCGCCAACCTGGCCCTGCTGTGGGACATGTGGTCGGAGCAACGGTGGGTGCCGTGGGAGGAAACGCGGTGGGCGCAGTGGTGGGAGTCGCAGAGGGAACAGCAAGCGCCGCCAGAATTCCGTTCAACAATACGCGAAGGGTGGTCCGTCAGTGGCGTCAAGAGACCACGTCCGATGGGCGAACCATTCAGGTTCCGGTCGATATTGAGGTGGACTCCTTCGGTCGCCCGATCAAAGCGCCCAAAAGCGTCAGCAAATAGCCTGTTAGGCGTTTATTTCCTCCGGACGGGTAGAATCGGGGCGTTCGATTGGCCCCAAGCACAGCGTTAGGGCCCTCGTCAGGACGGTCTGTCCTGCATTTTGCAGGCTATTGCATTCTTGAGAAATAATGCGGATAGCCGAGGCGAGTCCTCTGGGTCGGCTTATCAGCCAATCTGCGAAGACGGGAATCCGCCCAAACCCGTCCAAACCAAATGAAAAAAGCCGGACTTTTTTGGAGTCCGGCTTTTAAAGGTTTGGCGGCTACCTACTCTCGCGCAAGCTATACATGCACTACCATCGGCAA
>CANHYD010000049.1 GCA_947464705.1 Verrucomicrobiota bacterium
CTTGGCAGGCATTGAGGGGTTGGGTGGCGACGACTTGCGCGGAGATCTTTCCTGCGGAAGCGATGGGGAAGGTGAACACCCCTTCGACAGCCGCATATTCGCCTGCGACGGCCGCCGGGGCAGTGACGCTGATGGTGGAAGAGGTGGAACCGTCGTCATAGGTGTTGGCCACCGTGATGGCTCTGCTGGAGGCTCCCGGCGCACCGATGACGTAGTGAGTGTTGCCGGAATTGCCGGCCGAAACCACGACCACGGTGCCGAGATTGACCAGTCGGTTGATGGCGGCGGTTTGTGAGGTCTCCGCTTCAGTGGCGAAGGGGTATCCGAGGGAAAGGTTCAGCACATCGACCCGGTCGGCGGTGTTGCCATCGCGGTCCGGATCGGCGGCCGCATCCAGCGCCAGTGGAACGAGGGCGGTGTTCCCTCGGGCTCCGAATACCTTGTAGGCGATGAGGGAGGCCTCGGGAGCCACGCCAGGCCCCACCTGGAAGTCATTGGTGTAAATATTGGGGCCATAGGGGCCGGCAAACGGTTGGCCCTTGGCCAGCACTCCCAGGCCCGCCGCAATTCCAGCGACGTGGGATCCATGTCCATTTGAGCGCGGGTCCAGGGGGTCGGCATCCGGACGGGGCGAGGTGCTTCCGAACTCACCGCTGGCATCGTAATCGTCACCTGCGAAGTCCCAACCACCGATCACTTTAGTGGTGGGGAACGTGCCAGGCTCGAGGATGGCCGGATCATTCGCGGTGTATTCGGCCGGGTCGCCCGAGCCACCGAACTGGGCGTGGAGATAATCGATACCGGAATCCACGATGGCGATGCGCACTCCACGTCCGGTGAACCCGGGATCGCCGCCTCGAGGCAGCCACACCGAGGGCGTTCCAATGAAGGGGACGGACGTCCGTGTATGGCGTTCGAGGGGTTGCACCCGTTCCACCGAGACGACACCGGGCAGTGCGCGCAGTTGTTCCACCGACGAAGCCTCCGCTGTCACCAGCAGGCTGTTGAGAAGGGTGTAGGTGCTGCCCAAGACCACGGTCCCGGAACCGGCCAGGCGCTTCTGCAACAGTGCATGCTCACCGACCAGAGCGCGTCTTCGGGCCTTGCCGGCATCGACCATGGCTTTGGTGGTGCTGCCGGACTTGGCGGCGGTTTCGCGCGCATCCACGACGGACTCGCCGGCGAGGAGCAGTTGGTAGGTATCGGGCGCAGCGGACAGCAAGAGGGTCCAGCCAAAGCAGAGGCCGAGGAGGATCAGGCGAAGGGGCCGGGTCATGGGAATTCAGATCAATAACCTCTTTCCAAGCTGGATCCTGGAGGCGGACTGCGCCAGCGGTTTTCACGAATGCGGGCCCATCCTTGCGATTCTGGTTTCGACGTCGCCGAGGATCTGACGACAGTGACCCGGTGAGCAGACGGCAAGGAATTCTAGCGCGGTTCCCAGAGTGGGTGAGGATGTGCCGGTGGTCCGAGGGGGAGTCTCGGATGCGCTGCGGTGCATTCATGGCCCTCTGTGCTTGGCAGTTCTCGGTTGTCGCCGCGGTGGTGCCTTGCCGCATCGAGGTGGTGGAACAAGGCTCCGGATGGCCGGTGCCTCTGGTGGCGTTGAAGACCACCCACCATGTCGCTTTTTATACCGACAATGCCGGGGTCGTCGCGGTGAACACTCCGGAGTTGTTCGGGCGTGAGGTGTTCTTCCATGTTTCTGCTGATGGCTATGAGGTTTCGGCCGACGGGTTTGGTTATTCCGGTGTGCGCCTGCGTCCGGAGCCGGGTGCCACGCTGCGGGTCGAGGTGCGACGCACGATGATCGCCCGCCGGTTGGGGCGTCTGACCGGGGCCGGACTCTTTGCCGAAAGCCAGGCGACTGGGCAGGACACTGGCTGGAAGGAGAGCGGCGTCTTCGGCTGCGACAGCGTCCAGACCGTGCTGCATCGGGGCCGGCGACACTGGCTGTGGGGCGACACCACACTGCCTCACTATCCGCTGGGCCTCTTCGACAGTCTGGGCGCCGAGTCCGAGGCGCGGCCGTTTCAGGCCTTCGAGCCCCCCCTCCGGCCGCTCTTCGAATTTCGTCGTGATGAACAGGGTCGGCTGCGCGGGGTCACGCCGATGAGCGGAGAGGGACCCACCTGGGCGACGGCTCTGGTCAGCCTCCCAGCCCGCGATGGAAGCCCCCGGCTCGTTTGCTCTTACTGCAAGGTCCGCGGACACCTGGAGGTTTATGAATGGGGACTGGGTGTGTGGAACGAAACGTCGCATCAGTTTGAACGACTGAAGGTGCTGTGGACCCGGTCGGCCACCTCTCCCCGACCGCCTCCTTTGCCGGTCGGTCATGCCGTCCCTTGGAAAGATCCGGCGGGTCGGGACTGGATTCTCTTTGCCCATCCCTTCCCGGCGTTGCGCTGCCCCGCCACCTTCGAGGCCTGGCAGGATCCGACCACTTGGGAGCCTCTGGAACCCCATAAGGAACTCCGATCAGCCCACGACGGCTCGGCGGTGCGGCCGCATGACGGCGTCCACAGTGGGGGCATGGGCTGGCAATCGTGGCGTCGGCGCTGGGTGACGGTCTTTCTGCAGAGCGGTGGCGCTCCCTCGACCCTGGGAGAACTCTGGTATGCCGAGGCGGAGGCTCCGACTGGCCCGTGGGGACCGGCGGTCAAGGTCCTGACCCATCGCAACCACACGTTCTACAATCCCTGTTTGCATCTCGACCTCACACCGTCCGACTCCCCGGTTCTGCTGTTTGAGGGCACCTACACCCGGGAGTTCTCCAGCAACGCGGTCGCGACGCCGCGCCACGACTACAACCAGATCCTCTATCGCCTCGATCTGGACGATCCCCGTCTCCGGCCCGCTCAAAAGGATGCCCCACCGTAAACCGGGGCACCTGGAATCCGGCGTTTGGGCCTTGGTGGGCGGACTTCCCAACCCGCCCGGACCCGATTAGCGTCCTCCCGCCATGTTGCTGGTCATCGACAACTACGACTCGTTCACGTTCAACCTCGTCCAGTACCTCGGCGAGATGGGCGTGGAGATGCAAGTGCATCGCAATGACCAGATCCGCCTGGAAGAAGCGCTGGCCCTGAAGCCCGAGCGAGTGCTCATTTCGCCCGGGCCCTGTTCGCCGCGTGAGGCGGGGCTTTCGAACGACCTGATCCGGGCCTTCTCCGAGCGTCGGGTGCCCATTTTGGGCGTCTGCTTGGGGCACCAGTGCATTTGCCACACCTTCGGCGCGACGGTGGAGGTCAACTACCGCATGATGCATGGCAAGACCTCGCCCATTTTCCACGACGGCAAGGATCTCTTCGAGGGAATGCCCAACCCCTTCAACGCCACCCGTTATCACTCGTTGGTAGCTCGGCGCGACACCCTACCTCCGGAATTGGTGGTGACCGCCTGGACCGAGGAAGGGGAAGTGATGGGCGTGCGGCATACCTCGCTGCCGATCTGGGGCGTCCAGTTTCACCCGGAGAGCATCCTCACCGAGAGCGGGCGCACCATTCTCTCGAACTTCCTCCGGCTGAAATGACTCCCGGGGCTCGCGTTGGCGAGCAGGCCGACCTAAACTCCGAAGCGTGAAAGCTGCCGTCCTTCGCGGCGTCCAGGAATTGGTCGTCGATACCGTCCCTCAGCCCACCCCGCACGTGGGTGAGGTCGTCGTCCGCCTGCATGCGGCCGCTTTGAATCACCGCGATGTGTGGATCAAAGGCGGACATTATGCCGGGCTGAAGTTCCCGGTGATCCTCGGTTCCGACGGTGCGGGCACGGTGGTCGAGGCCGGGCCGGGGGTGGATCCCTCCGTGGTGGGCCAAGAGGTCATCCTCAATCCGTCCCTGGACTGGGGGCATTCCGAAAAAGCCCAGGAACCTCGGTTCTCGATTCTGGGATTGCCTCGCGATGGCACGCTGGCTGAGTTCGTGAGCATACCGGCCACTCAGTTGTTCCCCAAGCCGACCCACCTGTCTTGGGAAGAGGCTGCGGCACTTCCCTTGGCTGGACTCACCGCCTATCGGGCCGTCTTCAGTCGGGGTGGGCTCAAGGCTCATGAACGCATTCTCATCAACGGCATCGGTGCCGGGACAGCGCTGTTCGCCCTCCAGTTTGCGGCGGCGGTGGGGGCGGTTCCCTGCGTGACCTCCAGCGCGCCCTGGAAACTCGAGCGGGCCCATGAGTTGGGCTCCAGGGCCGGTAGCCTCTACAACCTGCCGGCCTGGTCTGTGGAATTCGGCAAGCATCACGGACCCTTTGACGTGGTGATCGACAGTGCTGGGGGCCCCGGCTTTGAGACACTGGTCGACCTCACCGCCTCCGGCGGACGGATCGTCTTCTTCGGTGCCACCTGCGGAAACCCGCCCGAGCTGCCCACCCGCAAGCTGTTCTGGCGACAAATCTCTCTCTTGGGCACGACGATGGGCAGTCCCGCCGAGTTCGCGGCGATGGTCGAGTTCGTCAAGACCCACGCCATCAAGCCGGTGGTCAGCGAAGTCTTCGATCTGGACCATGTGGGTGCGGCCTTCGAGCGAATGGAGCGGGGTGAGCAGTTCGGAAAGTTGGTGATTCGTTTGTCGAGCCAACCGTGATGTCTCGGGGTCGGCGGTTGCGCTTTCCCGGAATCCACCTTCTCTAAAACTAACAGGCCGCGTGGGATGCCACGCGGCCTGTTTCGTTTCCGAAGGGATCGTTCGGAGGAATCTTCAGCCCCCGACCTCGGCCCGCGCCTCGGCCGCCAAGGCGGTGGACAGGTAGCGTTCACCGGTGGAGCAGCCGATCGTGACGAGGGTCTTGCCCTTGTTTTCGGGGCGCTTGGCCACCTCGATGGCGGCCCAGACGTTGGCACCCGAGGAGATGCCGGCGAGGATGCCCTCTTCCTTGGCCAGTCGGCGTGCGATGGCGAAGGCGTCATCATTGCTCACTTGCACGGCTTCGATGATTTGAGGATTTCCGGCTGCGTCTTTCAGGCGGAGGTTCTTCGGCACAAAACCGGCCCCAGTTCCTTGGATCTTGTGGGGGCCCGGCTTCACCGCTTCGCCGTGCAGCGTCTGGGTGATGACCGGAGAATCTTTGGGTTCAACCGCGATGGCGGTGAACGACGGCTTGAGTGGCTTGAGGTACTCATAGCAGCCCGTGATGGTTCCGCCCGTGCCGACCGCGGCGACCAAGATGTCCACGGCGCCGGCAGTGTCTTCCCAGATTTCCGGGCCGGTGGTCGCGGTGTGGATGGCCGGATTATCGCCGTTCTCGAACTGCTGCGGGATCCACGCATCCGGGATCTCCTTGGCGAGCAGTTCGGCCCGGGCGATCGCGCCGCGCATGCCTTCGCTGCCGGGGGTGAGCACCAGCTTGGCGCCCAAGAGGGCCAGCAGGGTGCGGCGTTCCAGCGACATGGTTTCAGGCATGGTCAGGATGACCTTGTAGCCCTTGGCGGCGGCGACGAAGGCCAGGGCGATACCGGTGTTGCCGGAGGTCGGTTCGATGATGGTGGTGCCCGGCTTGAGCACGCCGCGACGCTCGGCCTGCTCGATCATGGCCATGCCGATGCGGTCCTTCACGGATCCCAGCGGGTTGAAGAACTCGCACTTGAGCAGGATCTGCGTGGACGGATCCACGCCGAGGCTGGCGGGGATGCGGTTCAGGCGGACGAGCGGTGTACGCCCGACGGTCTCGATGATGTTGTTGTAGATGCGGCCCATAAACGGAGGATTTGGAAGCGTGCGGCCAGTGTGTCGGGTGAATCAACCGGGGCAAGTCCCGGTTTTGTGGCCGGATTGGGGCCAGCCATCGGCTGAAGTTTCGATGACTTGGCCGGTCAGCAAATGGCCCATCCGGGGTTTGCTCTGGCCCCTCTCCTGCTCGAAGGTCCAAGGGTACCCGCTGTGAAATGCATTCTTTGGCCCATCTTGCTGGCGTTCCTTCTGCTCTTCCCGGTGTCGATGCCGGCTCAGGCCCCGGACGCCCAACCCCTTCCCAGCTTGGAGTCGTTGCTGAATGAGGGGCAGCATTGGTGGGATCAAAACATCGACGAAGAAGCCCTGCCGCCGCTACCAGAACTCGACCTTCAGCAGGTGGAACCGCTCCTGAAACACGTTCAGGCGCGCTTGCAGGCCGAGGACCTTCTTGACCTGGCCGAACTGCGCAGGGTGGCCGAGGCGCTCCTGCCCTGGTTAGAGCGGGAAACGGCCTTTCGGCCTTATGTGCCGTGGCTGCGAGCCCGGTTGGATTACTTCCAGGCGGCTCAGACCCTCGCTCAAACCCTGGAACCCGGGTTGTCGCGTCGGCCGGTGGCTCCGACCCCCGAGGTTTCCCCACTCCCTGTTCAGCCGCAGAAACCGGTGCAGCCCCCGACCCCGAGGAGTTCTCCTCCCGTGCAGCGAGTGCCGACCGAGGCCCAGCAACGCAAGGTTTGGTCCGATATTACCATTGTAGAACCTTGGCCTAGCGAGGCCCGGAGCCGTGTGCCCCGGCTGAAGCCAATCTTCCGCGAGGAAGGCGTGCCTGAGGAGTTGGTCTGGATCGCCGAGGTGGAGTCGTCCTTCGATCCGCGTGCCCGCAGTCCGGCGGGTGCGGCCGGCCTTTATCAATTGATGCCGGAGACGGCCCGCGCCCAGGGGCTTTCCACCTTTCCCTTCGACCAGCGCTATCGCCCGGAGAAGAACGCGCGCGCCTCGGCCCGATACCTCCGCACGCTCCATCGACGATTCAAGGATTGGCCTCTAGCCCTGGCCGCCTACAACGCCGGCGAAACCCGGGTCGCCGCTCTCTTGAGCCGCCACCGTGCCAAAAGCTTCGGCGACATCGCTCGGTATCTTCCGGCCGAGACCCAGATGTACGTACCCCGCATCGATGCGGTCCTTCAACGGCGTGAAGGCCGATCGCTGGCCCAATTGTCTCAGCCCCGTTCTCCGGCGTCCCATCGGTGATCCGGTGCGGCGGTTTCGGCTACAGCAGCAAGCGCAGGGCTGCCACCCAGGCGAAGATCAGGATAAAAGTGTCGAAGGTGCGCTGCGGCAGGCGCGAAACCACTGCTCGGCCGATGAAGAGCCCGGCCACGACCAGGGGCAGCAGTCGCACGTTGAACGCCAGCGAGTCGAGGTGGATGAGTCCTAGTTGCAGGCTGAAGGGAACCTTGAAGAGGTTGATGAGCAGGAAGAACCACGCGCTGGTTCCCACGAACACATTTTTGGGCAGCGATACGGCCACGAGGTACAAGGCCATCACAGGCCCCGCGGCATTGGCGACCATGGTCACCCCGCCGGCCAGCAGCCCGATGCTCCAGGCGAAGGTACGCGTGTGTGGCAGGTGAGCCAGCGTCTCAGGCCGCCAGTGACGGATGAGTTGGATGATCGCCAAAGCCAGCACGATGACCCCGATGACCGGCCGGAAATCGGTCTGTCCCCAAAGCCTCATCACGCTCCAGCCGGCAACCACTCCAATGCCCGCGGGCGGGAGGGTTCGGCGGATGTGATGCCAATCGGCGTGGCGTCGGAAGAGCAGCACCGCACCCATGTCGCCCACCACCAGCATCGGCAGCACGACTCCGGTCGATTGAAGACCCGGGAAGAGTTGGGCGAAGAGCACCACATGCAAGAGGCTGACCCCGGGGAGTCCGCTCTTGGACACGCCGATACCCACGGCGGCCAGGCAGGCCAGCGCCCACTGTTGGAGGGTCAATTCGGGAGGCATCGATTTGGGAAGAGGGCCGACGGTGCCGGGTGCGGCCCGAGTGGACGGTTCAGCCGGTCTGGCGCAACTCCTCGAGGGTCTTCAGTACCCGGCGGTCCCGCAGGAGTTGTTCGGTTAGGTCCCAACCCTCGCCCATGCTGCGGACCCGGGCTGCGACGAAGAGCGCCGCCGAGGCATTCAGCAGCACCGCATCCCGTCGGGGACCGCGATCGGCTCCCTCCAGGATGCGTACGATGATCGCCGCATTGTCGGCGGCGCTGCCGCCTTCGAGGTCGGCCAGCGTGGCCGGAATCAGCGGGAAGTCGGATGCCGATCCGGAGGACGCGCTGAAACCGCGGTCTTGGTAGAACTCCGCCACGTGGTTGGTCCCGAGCGTGGACAGTTCGTCGAGGGTGCCGTGGCCGGGGACTTCGCCTGACACCACCATGCCTCGCCGCAGCCCGAGGGCCTGCAGCGTCCGCGCCATCGGCTCTACCCATTCGGTGCGCGAGACGCCGAGCAATTGGGCGCTGGGCCGCGCGGGGTTGAGCAGCGGGCCTAAGCGGTTGAAGACCGTGCGCTGGCCTCGCTCGGCACAAAGGGCTCGCACCGGGGCGATGCCTTTGAAGGCCGGGTGAAACCGCGGAGCGAACAAGAACGCGAAATGGGCGTGTTCGATGGCCCGAGCCGCGGCCTCTGGGGACAAGTCCACCGGGATGCCCAAGGCCTCCAGCACGTCGGCGCTGCCCGACTTGGAAGTGATGGCGCGGTTGCCGTGCTTGGCCACCGGAACGCCCGCCGCCGCGCATACCAGCGCCACGGTGGTGGAGATATTGAAGGTGTTGAGCCGGTCGCCGCCCGTGCCGCAGACGTCCAGGATTTCTCGCGATTGCCGGAACGATTCGGGCAGGGGCACCGCCACCGAGCGGTTGCGCAGCTCATTCGCCAAGGCAGCCACCTCGGCCGGAGTTTCGCCGCGGATGGCCCAGGCGATGAGGAAATCGGCCCGCTCGCTGACGGGTTGAGCGGCGTCTCCCAGGGCGTCGACGAGTCCGGGCATCCCTTCCGGGCCCAGTTCTTGGCCGGCGGCCACCGTGCGGGCAAGTTCGCTGAACATGGGGACAGGCTAATGGGCCTGCCCGCGCCCGGCCAGCCTGCAACCGGAGAAGCCAACAGGAGCCAGCCAAAAGGAGCCTGTCCCTCAACGGCTCTAAAAAAATATCAGAAAACAATGCCTAGCACTTGCTTACATAGAAACGCAATGCATAGTAGCCCCATGAAGATTGACAAAGACCTCAACGCCGCCAGCGCCAGCGCGATCGTCTTGGGCATCCTCCAAGCCGGTGAAAGTTATGGGTATGCGATTGTGCAGAAAGTCCGGGAACTCTCCGGTGGAGAGGTCGAGTGGACAGATGGCATGTTGTACCCAATTCTCCACCGTCTGGAGGCCGATGGTCTGATCGTTGCTCGCTGGGGCGAGTCGGAGACCGGTCGCAAGCGCAAATACTATCAACTCACTGCCCAAGCCCGCCCCGTGATGGAAGACGACCGCAGACAATGGCAGACCGTGAATGCTGTCCTGAACAAGCTGTGGGCCACCCATGCGGCCTGACCCTTTCGCCCCATGGACCGGAACCTCGACCCACTCCAACCGCGTCGCCCCATGAGCCACAAACCCTTTGCCTCAGAACTGGCCAGTTTGCCTGCCGATCTCGCCGCTGAATTGGAAGACCACTTGATGGAAAGCCTGGAGGCGGGCCTGCGCTCGGGCATGTCTTCCGAAGAGGCTCGGAAGTCTGCCCTGCGGTCGCTCGGCGCCCCGTCGCACATCGCCCACCAGTGCCTCAAGGCCTCGGATCCGCAGCAACCGCACCGTCGGCCCGTGAGTCCGCAAGAGCGAGTGGCCATCTTGGGTTGGCTTCTCTTGGGCATTGGCTTTGCCACCCGGGTTTGCGCGGCCTCCGATCCGAGCCACGGGTCCATCGCCGCTTGTGTCGCCCTTTCTGTCGGGTCTTGGACCATGGCCTTGTTCATTCGGCGTGGTCGGGTTCCGCTCCGGGTGGGTATCGCCCTGTCGCTGGGCCTCACAGCGGTGGCCTGCATGGGCTTCCTGCAAGCGGCCTGGCATCCGTGGATCCACGACTCCCTGGCACTCACCCCGGCCACCCTCGCGATATTGGCCGTGTTTGGCGCACTTTCGGGTGGCGCTTTAACAGCCATCCCGCGTCCGTTGGCCAAGTCGGCCTGAACCGAAATTTACCTGAAGCTCCCAGCGCTTAGGAAACTTTTGGTTTATTATTATAAGATTTACTATTTATTAAAATTAAAAATGACAACACCGCGAAAACCCCTCGGCCGAATCCTGAGGCCTCTGGAATGTCTGGGATCGTGGCGGCCCCTTTGGGCAGTGATGACTGCTTCCGCTGCCTTGGTGACGACCTCCATTCAAGCTCAAGTCCGCGTTGAGCCGGACACCAAACCGGTGCCTACGCCCGGGCGTGTCGAGCCTGCTTCGGAGATCCCGACGTCGACCGAGCCTCCCTTGGCGCCGCCGGCCCGGCCGGAGCCCGAGGCCGCTGGTGGCTTGCAAAGCCTGTCTCTGAAACTCGACTACCCGACGCTCGAGATCGCGGAGGATCGGGCCTACATCCCTCTGTTCTTCACGATCCTGGGCGATTACCCGGGGGCCATGGACATCACGGTGCGGGCTCGGTTCATCGACGGCACTGCCACCCCGGGTAAAGACTTCGACATGGATCCGGCTGTGAGGGTCGTGCCGTCGCAGGGCGGACTGGGCTCCACGAGTTGGGTGTCGGTGCCCACGATTCTCGACGAGGTCAACGAGGGCACCGAGACGGCTGTTTTCGAGTTGTCCATCGACGGCAGTACGAACGCCCCGGTCCGCATGGAAGTGCGCCTCCTAGACGACATGAACCCAGGCGAGGTGGGGTTCGTCTCGTCTCGCTTTCAGGTCAACGAAGGCTCCGCCAACGGCTACGCCCAGATCCGGTTATGGCGCACCCTCAACACCCGGCAGGCGGCCACGGTGACCTACCGACTGGAAGGCCCAGCCTCCGCGCTGGCCGTCTTGGGCGGCCAGACCAAC
>CANHYD010000050.1 GCA_947464705.1 Verrucomicrobiota bacterium
ACCTCCACGTCACGGCCATCACCACACGCCCCGCCGCCTCGGCACCCAATCCGTTGGTCGGATCGGGCTTTGCCCGGAATGAGCCCGTGCCCTCTCCGACGGGCAACGAAGCGGGGATGCACCGCGGTGGCCCCGTCGTCTTCAACGGCGAGGATTTCAACCGGGAACCCGAAATCCGCGCCACCACGGACTCCCGATTTCTCCCGCCGCCCCCGGAACTGAACATCGAGCAGCGCCAGCGGATCCTCAGTGGTCAGCGCAACAAGCCATCCCGCCGTCGGCCCGACTCCCAGATGATCATGAACTTCGACATCGCCCAACGCGGTCGCTTCGACAATACCGAGCGCAATCGGCACAAGGGCGTGGACCTCGATGTCCCGACCTACCTCCGCTTGGGTATCGTTCTCAATTGACGCCAATCGCCGACCGTTGAAGGCACGACTTCTTGAGGTAGACTCTTCATCATGGAGCCCACACCCCTGGAATCCCGTCGCGCCACGATTGAGGATCTCGGAGCTTTGGAGATTCTGTGGTCGCAATCCGCTCTTCCTGCCACCGAGCTCGGCAAGTTCCTGACCGAATTCCATGTGGTCACCGATTCGGATGGGCAGATTCTCCATGCCATCGGGCTCTTGGTTGATGGTGATCAAGCGCTCCTTCACAGCGAGGCCCTGTCCGTCCCTCAGTCCATCGAACCCGACGCCTGTCGGGCCGCGGCGTGGAAGCGCTTGAGGATCCTCGCACGCAACCAGGGAATCTCACGCATCTGGACCCAAGAAGACGCGGAGTACTGGCGGGTCAGCGGCTACCAACCGATCCCAGAATCCCAACTTCCCGCCGAGTTGCCGTCGTTTGTCCAACGCGAGGCTGGGTGGTGGATGCACCAGAGCCCGGACGCGGCCCAGACCGATCTGATGGTCCAGCGGGAGTTCGCACTCTGGAAAACCCAACGCGAGCAGGAATCACAAAGCTTTCAACAGCGGGTCCAAGCATTTCGAGCCGTCGCTCTGGGGCTGTTCGCCCTCTCGTTGATCCTTCTCCTCGGCTTCCTCTTCTACGCGGCCAAGCTTCGTCCCGACGCCTTCCGGCTCTTCTTCCGCTGAAATCCGTTGGCCGGACCTCGACGATGGCGGCTCGTCCATCTTGCCCCTCTTGCGGCGGCCTACGGATCCATGCGGCCGCCCTCCTGGAACACAGCCCCAAGCCGAACGGTTGAACTGGGATCGATGAGGGGCAAGAAGGCGGGAGAGAAAAAGAGGTTCCGGGCCGGACACACCAAGGAGGCGAGGGTGGAGAACCCTGCTGAAACAAGTGCACCCGACCCGGAACGGGCGAACGAGATGTTGGTTCTCCGTTGTCCGCCCCGCCTCTGGCAAGCCAGCGACCTTTGGGTTCTAGGCCTCCAACCCGGTAGCCGCAACGGCCAAATCGAAGATCGCCCCAAAAACGGACCGGCGACACACGGATGCGCCCAAAACCAAACCCCGACCACAAAGTCCGAGGCGCCCCGTCGCAAGGCCGTCGCACCCGGCACCCGCTCCGTTTCTCCCGACAAGACAATCCCGCTGCATTCCTGATGAAATCTTCGCTGGATTGAAAGACTCGACCGGATCCGGGCGAATCACTGTGTGACGGTCCGTTCAGGTCCGATTGAACCCAATCCCATGCTCGCACAAATCCGATCCGCCTCCATACAAGGCATCGATGCCTTCCCAGTTGAAGTCGAGGTCGACTCAGGTCCCGGTCCACAGCAGATCGTTCTCGTCGGCCTGCCCGATGCGGCGGTGCGTGAATCCCGAGACCGGGTTGGAACGGCCATCGTCCACAGCGGCTTCCGATTTCCACCGGGTCGAACCACCATCAATTTGGCCCCGGCCGACATCCGCAAGGAAGGACCCAGTTTCGATCTCCCGATCGCCGTGGGAATCCTGGCGGCCAGCAAGCAGCTCACACCGCGGGATTTGACGGCCTTCGCCATGGTGGGTGAATTGGCGCTGACCGGAGCCGTCCGTGCTGTCAAAGGAGCGCTCGCACTCGCACTCCGGGCCCGAGCGGAAGGTTGCCGAGGCATCCTGCTACCGGCAGAGAACGCTGCGGAAGCCGGAGTGGTGGACCGGTTGGAAGTCATCCCCATCCGAAGTCTCCAGGAAGCCGCGCAGTTTCTGGAAGGCGAGTCCACCATCCGCCCCCTGCGGGTGGACACCGAAGCGCTCTTTCGGGGAGGCTCCAATGATTCCATGGACATGGCCGAGGTCCGTGGACAGGAATCGGTGAAACGCGCCCTCGAGGTGGCTGCCGCAGGCGGCCACAACATTTTGCTCATCGGTCCACCAGGCACTGGCAAGTCCATGCTCGCCCAACGCTTGGCCACCATCTTGCCTCCGTTGACACTGGCCGAAGCGCTCGAGGCCACCCAAATCCACAGCGTCGTGGGCCAATTGGCTCCGGGTCAGGCGTTGCTCACCCGTCGCCCCTTCCGATCCCCGCACCACACCGCCAGCGATGCAGGCTTACTCGGCGGCAATACCCATCCCACCCCAGGCGAGATTTCCCTGGCCCACCATGGGGTTCTCTTCCTCGACGAATTGCCCGAATTCAAGCGAACCGTGCTGGAGACGCTCCGCCAACCCCTGGAGGAAGGCAAAGTGACCATCAGTCGGGCCGCGGGAACGGTGACTTTCCCCGCCCAATTCATGCTGGTGGCAGCGATGAACCCCACACCAGACGGCAAGATGCCCGCTGAATCACGCTCCAGCCCCCGGGAGATCCTTTCCTATCTGGGTCGCATTTCCGGCCCTTTGCTGGACCGGATCGACTTGCACGTCGAGGTCCCTGCCATCCGATTCACCGACCTCGATCGGGCGCGACCGGGTGAATCCAGCCAAGAAATCCGCCAGCGGGTCGAAGCGGCCCGGGAGCGCCAGCGGCATCGGCTGGTTGGCAGACCCATTTCCTGCAACGCCCGATTGGGCCCCCGCGAACTCCAGCAATTCATCCAACTCGATTCCCCCACTCTGTCGCTGCTCAAACACGCTTTGGCCGACCTGAATCTCTCGGCGCGCGCCTATCACCGGGTGCTCAAAGTTGCTCGGACCATCGCCGATCTGGCCGGGTCGGAACGCGTGACACTCGAGCATGTTTCCGAGGCCATCCAATACCGATCGCTAGACCGTCAGATCTGGGGCTAACCCCGGCGGTCGCCGACATCGTTCGGCTTCCCGTTTGAATCCCGCGCCACACACTGCTTTGATCCATCCCCGAATCCATGAAGCGACTCTTTCTCCCTCTCGCATTAGCGGCAGCCGTGCTCTCGGCCCACGCAGGCAATCTGGCGGACCAATTGGCCATCCAGACCTGGACCCTCCGCAACCTGAACTTCCAGCAGACCATCGACTTCGCAGTGAAGCATGGCATCAAGGACCTTCAGGTCATCGGAAACCACATCGACCCCAACGCCTCGAAGGAGGAGTGGGCCCAGAAGAAGGCGGCTCTCGATGCAGCCGGCCTCCGCGCCTACACCTTTGGTGTGGCTGGCACCTCGACGGACAAAGAAAAGAACCGCCGCCTCTTCGAGTTCGCCAAGTTCATGGGCATTCGGCTGATCATCGTTGAACCCGGTGACTTCCGCATTTGGGACAACTTGGAAGAGCTGGCCAAGGAGTACGACATCCGGGTTGCGGTCCACAACCACGGCATCAAGAGCCTTTATGGCAACCCCGCCGTGGTGAAGCAGGTCATCCAACACCGGGACGCCCGCATCGGCGTCTGCATGGATGTCGGCTGGATCACCAGCGCCGGCTTCGACGCGGCGAAGGTGTATCGGGAATACAACGGCCGGGTCTTCGACCTCCACCTCAAGGATAAGCGGGTCGAGAAGACCCAGGGCGACGACGTGGCCTTCGACACCCACATCGGCGAGGGGCAGTCCAATTACAAGGGGCTCTTCGCTGAGCTCCACCAGAGCGGCTACAGCGGTCGCCTGGCCATCGAGACCGACAGCGGCGATTTCGCCAAGAACCCGAACGACTTCGTGGCCAAGGCCAAGGCCTTTGTCGAAGCCCAGGGCAAGGCTCCTCTCAAATAGCCCACAACCGCACCCGCCCGATCCTGCATCATTGGGTCCCACCGGCCAATCGACCGAACCTTGGAGTGGCCGCGAACCTCATGCCCGACCAACCCGCCGATCCCAGCCAGGATCCCGACACCCTGTTGATGCTCCGCGTCAAACAGGGTGATCGGGAATCCTTCACGGAGTTGGTGGAGCGTTGGAAGCATCCCGTCATCGGCTTCATCTACAGAACCCTGCCCGACCCGGACGAAGCCGAAGACCTGGCGCAGGCCACCTTTGTCCAACTTTGGAAGACCGCAGCCCGCTACCAACCGACCGCACGGTTCTCCACCTTCCTCTTCACCATCGCCCGCAATCTTTGCCTCAACGAGATCCGGCGACGCGTCCGGCATCCGGCCGACTCGCTGGACGAACCGCGCCCTGAAGACGAAGACCACCCCCTGCGACAAATCGAAGACCGCCGGCAACCCGGGGCCGACGCCGAGGCGACCCGCAGTGAATTGTTCAGCCTGGTCGATGAGGCTTTGACTGCGCTGCCCGAAAAACAACGAACCGCACTAATCCTGTGTCGTGACGGCGAATTGAGCTACGAAGAGATCGCCGCCGTCCTGGGGACCTCCCTGCAAGCCACCAAGTCGCTGATCCATCGTGCGCGGGAAACCCTCAAGGGCCGCCTCAAGCCGTATTTGAATTCCGGTGAGTGGCAACGGGATCCACCGGCAGCTCCCCCCATCCCGCCGACACCCGGATCCACAAAACGCTGAGCGCTCCAGTGGTTGGGCCTCACATGCGTTTGAAACTTGGCGCCCCTGTTTTAGATCATTCGGGAGTTCTTACCGCGTGACTTCGCCCCAACCCTTGCGAAGCTCCGCCCCAGAGTCTGACAATGAAGAAATCGCGTCCGTCCCCCTCCACCGTCGTCTCCCGTTCCGGCCGCTTCACCGATGGCCCAAGCCAGGAAGTCGCCCAATTCTCCCAATCGGTCTCCTTCGACTGGCGACTCTGGTCCCACGACCTCGTCGGCTCGATGGCCCATGCGACCATGCTGGAGAAGATCGGGGTCCTCTCCTCCAAAGAGTGCCAAGACATCATCGCTGGGCTCAAAGGCATCGGCATGGAGATCGAGGCAGGGCGATTCCAGTGGAAACAAGAACTGGAGGATGTCCACATGAACATCGAGGCGGCGCTGACGGCCCGTGTGCCAGCCGCCGCCAAGCTGCACACGGCGCGATCCCGAAATGATCAGGTCGCCCTGGATGTCCGACTGTGGCTGCGCGATGAGATCGAAGCGCTCCTGGGCGAATTGCGCGGGCTCCAGCGCTCACTGGTCAAACTGGGCGAGCGGCACCCGGAGGTGATCATCCCCGGCTACACGCACTTGCAACGGGCCCAACCGGTCTTCTTCGCCCACCATTGCTTGGCATACGTCGAGATGTTCGACCGTGACACTGGCCGCCTGGCAGACGCCTTCGGCAGACTGAACGTCTGTCCGCTCGGAGCGGGGGCCATCGCCGGCAGCACGCTGCCCCTCGACCGCGAATTCGTGGCCACGCTGCTGGGTTTCACTGATGCGAAAGGTCGCCCGCGCATCACGCAGAATTCCATGGATGCCGTCTCCGACCGGGACTTCCTCATCGAATTCAGCGCAGCCGCAGCACTGATCGCCGTCCATCTCAGCCGCCTCTCCGAAGACCTCATCTTGTGGGCGTCTTCTGAGTTCGGCTTCATCCGCATTGCGGATGCCTACACAACGGGTTCCTCGCTCATGCCGCAGAAGAAGAACCCCGACATTGCCGAACTCACCCGAGGCAAGTCAGGGCGGGTCATCGGCAATTTGGTGTCGCTGCTGGTCCTGCTGAAGGGGCTGCCCATGACGTACAACCGGGACCTGCAAGAGGACAAGGAGCGCCTCTTCGACACCGCCGACACCATCCGCTCCTGTGTCCGACTGACCGCGGCCATGCTGGATCACACCTCCGTCCAAGCAGCGGCCTGCGATGCCGCCGCAAAAGACCCCCTGCTTTTGGCCACCGATCTGGCCGATTATCTGGTGAAAAAGGGCATGCCCTTCCGCCAGGCACATCACGCCGTCGGAGCCGTGGTGGCCTTCGCCGAGAAAGCCGGACGCCGGATCGACCAGCTCACCCTCGCAGAATACCAGGCGATCGAACCCCGCTTCTCGGGCGACGTACTGGAACTCTACGATTTGCAGAAAGCCATGAAGCGGCGCGAACTTCCCGGTGCTCCGGGCGTCCGTCAGGTGGCCCGTCAGTTGGCACGATGGAAAAAGGAACTGGGAACCCTCGGGTGACCCAGAATCGCCGCAGTCCTGCTTCGCCGCGTTGACGCTCGCCGGCGTCGCGGACAGCCTACCCCCCAATGTCTGATCGCTTCTGGTACATCTGCAGAGGTCTGTTGCTTTCCTGCGTCTTGTGGGTGGGCTGCGATGAGCGTCCCTGGGTCAGCGGCAAGGCGGACCCGAAGGAGGAGAACAACTACCGCCAGGCCGAAGCCTATCAGCGGATGAACCAGTACGCCCGGGCCGTCGAGTACTATCAGCGAGCCTTGGACGTGAACCCCCGCAACGCGGATGCGCACCTCGGGCTGGGGATCATTCACTCCGACTCCGCCAAGCTCCCCGAGTACGGCTTCGCCTATTATCACCTCCGACGCTATGTCGGCCTTTCCGGGCGTACCAACGACCTGATCGTCAACCAACTCATCCGGGCCACCGGCCTGCGTCTGGCCGAACTGCATGCCGACACCATCGGCAAGATCCAAACCCAAGGTCAACTGGAGCAGATGCGGCGGGAAAACGACGAGTTGCGCAAGTCCGTGTTGTCCTTGAGCAACCAACTCTATTCAGCCTCGCCCCGCATGACGACGCCCGCACTCCAGGTGGCCAGTCCCACCAACGGAACTATCGCGGCACCGGTCCGCGCCCTGGGCACTGCCCCCAAGACGACAGATGCCCCGACCCGACCGGTGGCCCGAGCGGTCGAACCCCGCAAGCCATCCACCCCCAAGACCTACACGCTGAAATCCGGCGACACCTTGGCCAAGATTGCCAAGGCTCAGGGAATCACTTTGCAGCAGCTTCAGGCTGCCAATCCCGGCGTGGACACCCGCAAGCTCAAGCCGGGTGTCGAGATACGGGTTCCCTGAAAAACAGGGATACCCCATCAGAACCATGGCTTCCCGGATCGCCCTGATTGCCTCCGCCCTCTTCTGGGTGCTGATGAATGGGCTGTTGTGGCAGGCTGAATGGGGAGACCGTTTCACCTCGGGTTCCGAACTCTCACCGGATCTGATTTGGCAGAAGATCTTGGATTCGCCGGACTCCAGCGTACTCAGCATCCGTCACCAAGGCCGAACCCTCGGTTCGTTGGAATGGCACCCGTCCATCCTGGAAGCCTCCCGCAGCAATGGCACAGCCATCGAGGGCATGGTCTCCGCACCGGCCGGACACTTGATCCGAGTCTCTACCCGCTTTCATGGCAGCGACTCCCCCTTGGACCGACTCATGATCCTGGGCACCGTAGAATTATCGCCGTCCAACACCTGGGAAAAACTCCAGGCCAGGGTCGACCATCGCCCCAAGAGCTGGGAGATCCACGCCGAGGCTGGGTCCGACCAAATCCGGATGATCTATGAGGCCGGGCGCCAGCGCTTCGAGCAAACCTTCGAGACTCGCAACCGGGCTGCCCTGCAGCTCATGTTGGCCCCATACCTCACGGCCCTACCCGCCGGACTCATTCCCGACAACATCCTGAGCCGTCCCGATTCACTGACCCGAAGCGTTTCCATCGAGGCCCGATCCGACTGGATGCAAATCGGCCGCAGTCGCGTGCGGGTTTATCGCCTGAGCGCCCGATTGCCCGGACAACTGGAGGCCACCGCCTTCATCAGTCGCGCCGGAGAATTACTGAAGATCCAACTGCCCGACCGCCTCCAGTTGGTCAACGATGCCATCGTCGGACGCTGAACGAGGAAACCCTCCCCAATGATTGAACTGGAAGGCCTGACCAAAGACTTCGGATCCCTCCGGGCCGTGAATGGGATCAGCTTGCAGATTCCGCGTGGTGAATTTTTCGCCGTACTGGGGCCCAACGCCGCGGGGAAGACCACCACCATCAAAATGATGGTCGGGCTCATCCGGCCGACGGCAGGCCGAGCCCGGATCGCCGGATTCGACATCCAGGAGAACCCCTTGGAAGCTCGTTCTCGCCTGAGCTACGTTCCTGATTTCCCGTTCCTGTACGAGAAGCTCACGCCCGCCGAGTTCCTGCGATTCACTGGACGCTTGTTTCGGATGCCGGACGCGCAAATTCGCGAGGGATGTGACGAACTGGTGCCTCGATTCAATCTGGAAGAGTGGCTCCACCAGCCCATCGAATCTCTCAGCCACGGCACCCGCCAACGGATCGCCATCGCCAGTGCCCTGCTCCACCGACCGGAGGTCTTCATCATCGACGAACCGATGGTGGGCCTTGACCCGCACCATGCACGGGTGGTGAAGGACATCCTTCGGGAACGGGCCACCCAAGGTATGACCGTCTTCCTGAGCACTCACCAGGTCAGCGTCGCCGAGGAGATGGCGGACCGCATCGGCGTCTTCCATCAGGGACAAGTGATCGCTTGCGGCAGCGCCGATGAACTGCGGGCCAGATCCCAAACGAGTGGAACTCTGGAGGCGGCGTTCTTGGCGCTCACCCGAGGTAGCCAGAGACAGCCAGAAGCGGCTTGAACGGCCAGAGTCTGGAGAGGAACCCCCTGACGCGGACCACGCCCTGAATCCAGCCCACCGCAGGGTCGAGGTCTTGGCAGATCCCGAGGGCGGACCGCCTGGAGATCGGTCCCTACCCAAGACATCGGCTGCAGAATCAGCCCAATAAACCCAACTCGCCCGACAGGCAGGACTCAATGCCTGGGATCGGATAGGAACATTCCTCCGAAAGTGCCGTTTCCGAGACCAGGACAATGTTGCTGGGATCTAGTTGCCTCCGCCCGAGTGGACATCCTCCGGATTCATCGCCTTCGGAGCCGAGCTCAGGAGTTGTTGGGCCAGCTTGCTCAAGCGCAGGTTTTCTCGCTCTAGACGCTCCAATTCGGTGGTGATGAAGAACACGTCCCCGCGATCCATCTCCTTCTCGACGGAGGCGATGGCATTGTTGAGCCCCTTGTCTCCGACTGTGTTCGCCGTTTCCTTGAGTGAGGTGATGCGGTTCCAGGCCGCCTTACGTTGTCCGTGTGAAAGGGCGGTACGGGCGAAGGTGAGTGTCTCCTTGGTCTCGGTGTTGACCGCCTGAAGCATCTTGCCATACGCGTGACTGTTGAGCCCCGACTGTTCCTGAGCCTCCTCGAAAGGGGTCTTGCTCGAAGCCACTTCTTCCAAGGTCTTGGTCAGCTCTTCGGTGTTCATCACGGCCGAGCAGAAAATCACCTCCACCTCGGAAAAGCGCAGATCCGATTTGATCCGTTTGCCAAAATCGGCGCCTGAGTTTTCGCCATCACCAACCCCCACCAAGCACAGGCGGACCACCAAGCCTCCGTCCATCATCTTCCACGCCTCCTCGGTCGAAGCAGCCTCCATCACGTCCAACTCGAGGCCCGAGATGCACGATAGCAACCGGGCGCGATTCCCCAAGTCTTCGTCCACGACCAAAACCGTGTGCCGGGATCGGGCCGGTTTGTCCGCATCCGAGGGTGCTTCGATCCGGACGAACTCCGTGTGCTCTCGCAGTGCCGGTTCTAGGCTCTGGATCTCGTCGGGGAGAACTTCTAACACGATGCCCAACTGCCCGCCTTTGCCGAGTGTCGAACGCCCCCGGCCGTGAATCGCCGTCAGCCAAGTTTCCCAGGGGCTGGCGGACACCTGCTGCCGCAAGGTCACCACCTCATCCGCCAGCGGAGCCAGCTTGTCCACTTCGGACCTCAGCACCTTGTTCGAACCCTCCAGCTCACGGATTCGGGTCGCATACTTGGCGATATTTTCAGCCATCTTGGCATCGGCACCACTCACCGGGGCCGCCTGCTGAATGGCCTGGGTGATGGTCTTCTGAAGGGATCGAACCTGAAACCACAGGAGCGTGAGTCCGATGGCACCCAAGATACACCCCCCCGAGGCCGCCATGAATTTGATTTGGCCCGTTTCCTTTAAATCTTTGTTCGAGTACTGGATGAGGGATCGTTCCAAAACCCCCAGCCGGGATTCCAATTCATCGCGAGTGACCCTCAAACGAGCCCGGATCTTGGGTAGATCCTGATCGCCGTAGGGTTGGCGAAAGTTGATGAAATCCGGTAGAAATCGCTCCTGGAAAATCGCTTCCAGCTGCTGGAATGCCTTCTGGTTGTCTGGCTTGAGTCCGGACTCGGTCATCAACTTCAACCCGGCCGTCATGGAATCTTTCATTCCCGCCAATTGGCGGGCCAGATCGGCGGGATAGGAGTCCGGATCATCCGCGAGCAGCCTTCCCAACAACGCGAGTTCCAAGCGAACTTGCTGGGCTCCGTCGCGGGCTAGGGTGTGCTTCTTGAGCAAATCTGCGGGCTTGGACCCCAGAGCGATGTCCAAGATCAATCCCAGAACCGCGATGCTAACGATCGCTACAACCGAGGTGAACCACGCCTGACGAAGGATTGTTTG
>CANHYD010000051.1 GCA_947464705.1 Verrucomicrobiota bacterium
AAGGCCCGGCGAGCTCTGGGGGTAGGGCGATGTCTCCGACAGCGCCACGTCTGCGGTGCCGGACCGCTCGGAGATCGGTCCCTACCTCGGAGGCTGTTCGGGGAAGGAACGTGGGTCTTGTCACCGGGTGGCTGGGGTTAGGTGAGCTCCGGGGGTAGGGCGATGTCTCCGACAGCGCCGCGTCTGCGGTGCCGGACCGCTCGGAGATCGGTCCCTACCCCGGAGGCGGGATGAAACCCACTCAGCGGAGAGCGGCCAAAGACTCTTCCAGCCGCTTGGGTGACACCGGCACTGCAGTGCCCAATTCCTGAGCAAACAGGGACACTTTGTATTCTTCGAGGAGCCACCGAAACCCCTCGATGCGGTGGGATGCTTCTGAAATCGCCGGCGGTGCGGCCCGCAGGCGTGCCAATGCCGCCTGGTACGGCGCAACGGCCTTGGCCCGCTCGGCGTCTTTGACCGGGTTGTTGGCGGCCCGTTCGGCGCGCAATGTCAGCGCCTTGAGATACCGGGGTAAATGGCGCAGCGATTCAAATGCCACACCATCGAGAAAGGCCGGCGGCATCAGGGAAGCCAACTCCTCGGCCAAGGTGGCCGGCCGGGACACGGTAGCGGCGGCAGTCGCGAGCGGTGTTTTTCCGCCACCGGAAGGCGTCACCAGCAACGCGCCCAATTGACTCAAGTCATTGAGGGTCCGGGTCTTGGCGGACGCCGCCGGGGCCGGGGCCGCGAGCCCGATACGGCTGCGGGCCACTTGAAGAGCCTGAAGGACGAGCGCCAGTTGATCCATGAACTTGGAGACCAGTCCGGGGATGCACTCCCGACTCCGAGTCACCGCAGCCTCGAAGGCGGAAAGGGTCAATGCCTCCGGTAATTCGGCGGGCAGTATGTGGCGCAGGAGATGACGGAAGGCACTCTCCCGCAACTCGGACGCCGTCCCGATGGCCGCATAGGCCGCGTCAAAACGGACCAAGGCGCGAAGGTCTTTTTCCACCCAGGCCAAGTCCTTGGACAGCGCGAGTTCCACCAGGCGCTGGAATCCCGGCAACGAGGCCGTTTGGCGGGCCTCCCGAGTGCGGAAGAGTCGGACATTCACTCCGGCTCCTTCCCGCTCCAACCCCGGCCACGCCATCACCGGAAAGACCGGGTCGTCCACGATGGTGATGCATTCCGGCAAGTCGCCGCAGCTCCAGGTGGTCATGGCTGGACGTTCCCAACGTCGGACTGCTTGAACCCAGGCCGGCGGATCACCGACGGTCTTGGGGGCCGCCTGAGGCAGTCGCTCGCGGACTTCCTGAAAATCCCGACCGGCCACCAACGTGCGACGGTCGGACCCCAGCAATTCGAAGCGCAGCTTCAAATGAGCGGGAACAGCTCCCGCATCCCAAGCGTCTTCGGGGATGGGCACCCGATAGCGCTGGGTCAGGAATCGAGCGAGGTCGGCAAAGAACGAAGTTCCCTGAGGTTGGAATTCGCGAACAATCTCCACGATCTTGGGCGGGAAAGGCATCAGTTCACGGCGCAGCGACTTCGGCAACGCGCGGAGCAATTCCTCGATCTTGGCCTCACGCAAACCCGGAACCGCCCACTCCAAGACGGACGCCGCGGCCCGCTGGGCCAACGGTGCGGGCAACTTCACCGTGACACCGTCGTGAGCTTCGCCGGGCGCATAGGCATAGACCAGTGGAACCACCTGGCCATCGACCGTCACGCTGTCGGGAAAGGCATTCTCATCCAGGTGGAGGTCTTTGCCTCCGGTGATCTCTGGCTCGGTGGCACACAAGTACCCCACCTCGGTGTGATCCCGCATCCATCGGTGCAATTCGTGCAGCGACGAGATAGTGTCCAAGTGCCGGGCATAGAACTCGAAAAAAGCCTGGTCCAAGTCCACTGACGTGCGCCTTAGGCGCGTCTGCCAATTCTCCACCTTCTCTCGCAGAGCGCGATTGGCCGACATGAACGCGGGCTCTGCCGAGGGCGCGCTGGTCTGCATGGCCCGCACCACGGCCCGCTGATCATCTCCGTCAAAGTCGTCGTTCCGTCCGGAGAGCGCCGGAGGCAACAAGTCATCTTCGACCAGCGCCGACCGGATGAAAATCGCGGTGGCTTCGCGGGGCGCAATGTTTCCATAGGCGACCTTGCGGGCGAAGACCTCCAGGCCGTGGAAGGTGGTTTTCTCTTCGACCAGCACCCGGCCGGCACTGGCACTCCAGTGCGGGTTCAGGTGGGTCACCTTGCACAGGTGCGGGGCCAGCCGGACGATCCACTGGGGATCGATCCCCGCCAAAGTCCGGGCGAAGAGTTGCGAGGTTTCCACGATCTCGCCGCAAACCATCCAGGCGGGCTGACGGGGCTTCTCGGGCTTGCCTGGGGCGGCGCCCGCAGGGGGCGGGCGACGATCCTGCCGCGGTGAGCGTTCCGGTCGATCGTACAGCACGGAACCGGGAAACACCGCCACCATCCGGTTGCCGACACCCTTGTACTGATTGCGTTCTTGGCGAACGGCCACATGGCCCAAGAGCCCGGCCAGGATGCAGCGATGCACCGCTTCTTCGTCAGCGGGACGCTCGTTGAGCTTCACGCCATCGAGGTCTTCCAAGGCCCCCTGCAACTGCCCATGCAAGTCCTGCCATTCACGCATGCGGAGGTAGGAGAGGAAGTGCTGGCGGCAGAATTTCCGCCGTGCGCCCTGGGTTCGCAGCGATTCCCACTGATCATGCACCCCGTTCCAAAGACCCAGCAGCGACAGGAAATCCGACTGCGAGTGCATGAAACGGCGGTGAGCCTTGTCAGCCGCCTCGCGTTGGTCGAGCGGGCGTTCGCGAGGGTCCTGGATGCTCAGGCCGGCGGCGATGATGAGGAGCTCTCGACCCGCGTGCTCGGTTTGTGCCTGGAGGAGCATTCGACCCAGCGTGGGATCGATGGGAAGCCGGGCCAGATCGCGACCCAACGGCGTCAATTCGCGCTGTTCATCCAAGGCACCCAATTCCTGCAAGAGCGAATAGCCACCACTGATGGCCATCGGGGCCGGCGGATTCAGGAACGGGAAAGTCTCGATGTCGCCCAGGCGCGAGGCCTTCATCCGCAGGATGACCTCGGCCAAGTTGGCCCGCTGGATCTCCGGCTGCGTGAACGGAGAACGCGCTTCAAAATCCTCCTCGGAATACAGTCGGATACAAACACCCGCCTCAACACGGCCCGCGCGCCCCTTCCGCTGGTTGGCACTGCTCTGCGACACCGCCTCGACCGGCAACCGACGGGTGCGGGTGCGAGGGTTGTAGCGACTCATCCGAACCAACCCGGAGTCGATCACGAAGCGGATACCCGGAATGGTCAGCGAGGTCTCGGCGATGTTGGTGGCGATCACCACCTTGCGCCTCGCGGAGGGACTGAAGACCCGCTGTTGATCTCCGGAACTGAGCCGCCCGAACAGCGGCACCACCTCCGCCTCGGAGCCCAGTCGCCCCTCAATCAAGTCGGCGCATTCGCGAATGTCCCGCTCACCGGGTAGGAAGATGAGCACGTCGCCCGTGCCAGTCTCATAGAACAGACGCTCGCACTCGCGGGCCGCGGCATCCACGAAATCCGTGTCGGCCGGATCCGACGAAGCACCCTCTCCACCCGGCGGCCGATACTCGACCTCCACGGGAAAGGTGCGCCCGGACACTTCGATGATGGGCGCATCGTTGAACGCCTTGGAGAAGGCCGCCGTGTCAATGGTAGCCGAGGTGATGATGACCTTCAGGTCCGGCCGTTGGGCCAAGAGGTTCTTCAGGTGACCCAGCAGAAAATCGATGTTCAGCGAACGCTCATGAGCCTCATCGATGATGATGGCATCGTATTCGGCGAGGGTCGGATCGCCCTGCACCTCGGCCAGCAGCATGCCGTCGGTCATCAATTTGATGACGGTGTCGGCACCGGATCGATCATCGAAGCGGATCTTGCAGCCCACCTCGCGCCCCCAGGAGACATTGAGTTCTTCCGCGATGCGCCGGGAGATCGACAGCGCGGCCACCCGCCGGGGCTGTGTGCAACCAATCATCGCCCGGGCACCGAGTCCGGCTTCCAGGCACATCTTCGGAATTTGAGTCGTCTTGCCCGATCCGGTCTCACCGGCGATGACCACGACCTGATGAGCCCGGATCGCCGCCACAATGTCCTCCTTGCGGGAGGAGATGGGCAGACCCGGCGGATACTCCGGGCGTGGCATCGTGAGCGCCCGGTACTCGCGACGTTCGATGGAGCTGCGCGCCTGCTCGAGGAGACGATCCAGCGGATGCTCTCCCTCGCCCACAGGACGCCCGTCCCTCACCCACCGAGCCGCACGCGCCCCGAGTCGAACCCAGTCGGATAGCATGCAGCGCGGCAAGAGTTGCCGAAGTTCATCAATGCGCGGGTCGGTCATGCAGTCGGGGCGGAGAGCATGCGACAAGCCCGGCGCGTGGCAACGCCGAGGATGACCGGATCACGGGCCGGACCTGGACTCGAGAAACGCGGGATCCGCCCCAGCCTTCCAAGGGTTCCGGTTCTGCGAATTGGCTCACGCCTCGAGTCCTGGAGGGCAAACAAGGGGGCAATCCCGACAAATGCGGAGAAGCTCGTCCTCCGCCAGCCTCTAGGTTCCCACCCCCGGAATGGGTGTGACCCAGTAAGAAACGTCGGATCACGCGCCCAACCGCCCTCACATCCAGCAACCCGTCGTTCAACATGCTCCCCAAATACAAAGTCACCTACGACATCGATCCGCACGGCAGAATGCCTGCCTCGCATTTCACCACCGATGACCCGGTCACCTGCGAGAGCTTCCTGACCGATCTCTTGGATCGAAGACTGCACATCCGGGAAATCTCGCACGAGGGGGTGGCCCTACCGCCGAAGCAGTTCGATGAAATGATCCGTTCGGCTGTGCTGCAACTGGCCTCCCACCACGTGTGCACGTCACTGAAGATTTCCAGTGATGATGCCCATGTCCGATTCGGTTTGCCGTCCTGATCGCCACCCTCCCGATCACGGGTTTCCGGGTCCCGCGACCCGGGAATCCAAAATTGTGGGAGTGGCCGTGGAGGGACTCCGGTCTGCTCGTCGGATTCCGACCATGAACACCGCGCGAGGGTCCGCGATTGATGTGAAGGCCCGGAGCGGTTCAGGCTGAAGGCACAACGATGAGCCAAGCCCTACTTCCTTCCCGCCCTCCTTCCAATACCCGGGCTTTGGCTGCGGCCGTGTCGGCGGCCCGAGAGGCGGGGGCTTTGATGAAGACACACCTGCGCCGGGCCAAGCAGGTGAACGAGTCGCATCAACACGACATCAAGCTCGAGCTCGATGTGCGGTGCCAAAAGCTAATCACCCGAGCACTGGCCACTGTCTTTCCTGGCATCCCCGTCTTGGGTGAAGAAGGGATCGACGCGGCCAGCGAGAAGTCCGCGGCACGCTGGGTCGTCGACCCCATCGACGGCACCGTGAATTTCGCCTACGGAATCCCCCACGCCGCCGTCAGCATCGCCCTTCAAGTGCGCACCGAGGACGGTTTCCGGAACGAGGTCGGCGTGGTGTTCGACCCCTTCATGGACGACCTGTGGACCGCCATCCGCGGCAAGCCTGCCCGACTCAATGGCCGCATCACTCGAGTGAGCACCCGAGCCCGTTTGGACGAATCCATCGTCTCGCTCGGCTTCGCCAAGAGCCAAGACAGCCTGAAGGCGGCCCAGTCCGACTTTTTGGAACTGACCCACCGGGTCCGCAAGATCCGAATCATGGGTTCGGCGGCACTGGCCCTGACCTACGTCGCCTGCGGCCGCTTCGACGCCTATGTCGAGGCTGGGGTGCGCCTCTGGGACATCGCGGCGGGTGGCTTGATCGTCGAATGCGCCGGCGGGTCCTTCGTCACCCAAGCCCTTTCCGGTGAGCACCGCTACGCGCTGATCGCCAGCAACGGACTCATTCACGACCAGATCCCGCACGCACGCACGTCGGTAACCCGGTCGAAGCCTTCAGGGCCCAAGGGCGGATCGAAGGGCCGGACCTCTTCCAAATCTCGCACCCGGTCGTGATCAGGCCCAATCGTAATTGAAGCTGATACTGATGCGCTCGGCCTTCAAGGGATTGGAAGGCACCTCGTGGCGCAACCAGCTTTCAAACAGGATCACGTTACCGGCGGTGGCCGGGTAGGTGACGTAGCGACGGGACTGGGGTCCCCCTTCGGCAGACACCGGAGGGGACGCCATGAACCGACTCATCCGCGGGTCCTCGAATTTCAGCCCGGCGCAACCGCGCGGCGTCGCCACGTAATAGGTGCCGCTGACCACAGAATTGGGATGGAGGTGCAAACTGTGGGTCACCCCCCGAGGCATGATGTTGATCCAGCAGTCAGACATCCGCAGTCCCCGGCCACCCAAGTCCCATTCCAGAGACTTGGCATAGGCGCGGACATGACGATCGATCAAACGCTCCAATTCGGTGAACGTGGAGGAGATGGTGTGCAGGCGATCAATGGACCCATACGAGGTGTAACCTCCGGGATAATTCTTTTTGGACCACTTGCGCCCGGCATCATCGAAATCGCGGAATTGATGGCATTCCTGCAGCAGTTCCCGATTGAATGCAGCTCCATTGGCACGTAACCGGGCACTGTAGATGAATGTGGGAAACCAGGCTTCGATCCGCTTCACGGGAGAAAGACTGCCCCAGTGGACACGTGCGATGAAACCTTTTCAGCCGGGTCGGCGTCGGTCTGTCTGTCAGCCTGATGTTTCCATGGTGTTCTGGCGTACCCTTTTGCTGCTCCTGTCGATCGCGCATCCACCGAGTGCCGGCCGTTTGTCGGCCCAGCCTGTGGCAGCCGAAACGCCCAACCGGTCGGCGATGCACTGGTCCTTCCGCCCCATCTCTGACCCGGAATTACCCCGCGTTCGAGACACCCAATGGCCCACGCACGCGATCGACAGCTTCATTCTGGCGCGGTTGGAAGCAGCCAATTTGAGGCCCGTGCGAGCCGCTTCGCCGCTGGAGTGGCTACGGCGGGCAAGTTTCGACCTGACCGGATTGCCGCCGACCCCGGAGCAAATCGCCGCATTCCAACCCGATGACCACGGCACCGTGCCCGAGTCGCGATACCGTCAGCAGGTCGATGCATGGCTCTCCAGTCCCGCCTTCGGCCAACGGTGGGCGCGTCATTGGCTCGACGTCGCCCGATTCGCTGAAAGCGCTGGCAAGGATCGCAACCACCTATTTCCCGAGGCTTGGCGCTATCGCGACTGGGTGGTCGACGCGTTCAACCACGACAAACCTTACCCCGAGTTCATCCGGGAACAGATCGCCGGCGACTTGCTGGCCCAGACGGCTCCACCCGGTCGGCGCGATGCCTTGAAGATCGCTACAGGCTTTCTGGCGTTGGGCACCAAGAGCCTCAACGAAGGACGTCGGGAGCAATTCTTGGCCGACCTGGTGGACGAACAAATCGACACCACCACCCGGGCCATTCTTGGAGTCACCGTCGCTTGTGCCCGCTGCCACGACCACAAGTTCGACCCGGTTTCCCAACGCGACTACTACGCCTTGGCCGGAGTTTTCCGCAGCACCGAAACCTGCTACGGCACCACCGGCGACAAGGCCCGCAACCGGCAGCCCTCCCGCCTCATCGCGCTGGAACGATCCCCCCGGTCGGAGTTGGTGCTCAAGCCGATGCCCGGTGCGCCCGCACGGAAAGGGGCGATCCAACGAGGCAACAAGCCCTTGGAAATCCCGGACCACCGGGCCACCAACGCTCTGGCCATGGGGGTTCGAGATACGCAGCCGGAGGATGCGTTTTTCTTGATCCGCGGCGAGGTCACCCAACGCAGCGGCCGCGTGCCTCGCGGCATGCTCCCGCTCCTCGGGCTATCCACCCGGCCGATGCCGACCCGGGAGAGCGGCCGCCGGGAACTGGCCCAATGGCTGACCCACCCCGACAACCCCTTGACCGCCCGCGTGGCCGTGAACCGGATCTGGCTCCACCTCTTCGGACGCGGCTTGGTCTCCAGTGTGGATGATTTCGGAATCAACGGACAAAAGCCGAGCCATCCGGAACTGCTGGACCATCTGGCCCACCGCTTCCAGACCGAAGGGGGTTCCACCAAATCTCTCATCCGGCAACTGGTCTTGAGCCGCACCTACCGACTATCCTCTGATGCCGACCCCGATGCCTTGAGGGTAGATCCGGATGACGAGCTTCTCTGGCGAGCCAGACCCCGACGTTTGGACGCCGAGTCCATCCGGGACGCGGTGCTGAGCGCGGCCGGAACCCTCGATCCCAAACCCCTTCACGGATCGGTGGTCGCCCAGATCGGTGATGCTCCCTTGGGTGGGCGATTTTTCGCCGCACGGGCCAGCGATCAGATGAACCAGCGCAGCCTGTACCTGCCGGTAATCCGCGACGCCGTTCCGGACGTCTTGGACGTGTTCGATTTTGCCGAACCCAGCCTGGTGGTACCCAATCGGGATGAGACTTTGGTCCCGGCACAAACCTTGTTTCTGATGAACAGTCCCTTCGCCCAGACTCAGGCGCGATCGTTCGCCCGACGACTGCTGACCCCGCCCGTCATGGACGATACCGACCGAGTCCGCTGGGCTTACCGGCTGGCTCTGGCCCGCGATCCGAAACCGCAGGAGATGGCCCGCACCCTCGAATTCATCCAACACGAGAGTCTCGCCCGCGACACCCGCACCCAAAAGCCCACGGGACGAGAGGCCGCTTGGGCCCTCTTTGCCCAGGCCCTCTTTGCCTGCGCCGAATTTCGCTACCTTCCCTGAGCCCCGAGACCATGAGTACCCCCGAGCGCAACCCAGGGCCCCAAGCCAACCCCGCACTGAATCCACTGCCCTCGACCCTACCGCTGACCCGCCGGCATCTTCTGCGTACCGCGGCCGCCGGCTTCGGATGGCTGGCCTTCCGCGGCCTGGCAGCGACCGCAGCCCATCCCGCGGCCGACATCGGTGCCCCCGGACTCGACCGCCCCGGAACCCACCATCGACCCCGAGCGCGACGAGTCATCTTCCTGTGCATGCAAGGCGGCCCCTCGCACCAGGACACCTTCGACCACAAACCCCGCCTCCGGCTCGACCACGGCAAACCCGGCATCGGCCGCGGCAAAGGCACCCAACTGATCGGGTCCCCCTTTTCCTTTCGCCAGCACGGCGAGTCAGGCCTGTGGATGAGCGAACTCTTCCCGCACCTTTCCCAACAATCCGATCGGCTCTGCATGGTCCATTCCATGCGCACCGACATCCCCAATCACCCTCAGGCCTTCACACAACTGCACACGGGCAGCGCCCGGTTTGTTCGGCCCTCCATGGGTTCCTGGGTCCTCTACGGCCTTGGCAGCGCCAACGAAAACCTGCCTGGCTTCATCAGTATTAGTCCGCCAGCCCAACTGGGGGCCGCCAATTACGGGAGCGCCTTTTTGCCAGCCGTCCATCAAGGCACACGGATCGGCTCGGGCCGCGAAGGCTCCGCCGACACCGGCATGAGCCACGTCACCCATGGGCAACTCACCGCGACTCAGCAACGGCGCCAATTGGACCTGATCCAGGCCATGAATCGGGAAAGGCTTTCACAGTCGACCCTAGAACCCGGCGGAGCCATCGAAGGGGCCATTGAAGCCAGCGAACTGGCCTTCCGGATGCAGTCCGAGGTCCCGGACTTGCTTGACCTTTCCCGAGAGAGCGCGGCCACCCGAGCCCTGTACGGCGTGGGCGAGACCGGCATCGACGCCTTCGCCCGGCAATGTCTCCTGGCCCGCCGCTTCGCCGAAGCCGGCGCCCGCTTCATCGAAGTGAACCTCGGCGGCTGGGACCAACATCAGAACCTCGAATCCTCCCTTCGCAAGAACACCCGCGCCCTCGACCGCCCTGCGGCAGCCCTCCTTCAAGACCTCGCCGCCCGAGGCCTCCTCGAGGACACCCTCGTCCTTTGGGGCGGCGAGTTCGGCCGCACCCCCGACAGTCGCCAGCAGAATGGCCGCGATCACAACCACCAGGGCTTCACGGTCTGGATGGCTGGAGGCGGAGTCCAAGGCGGTCTCGCCCACGGACGCACCGACGACTACGGCTCCAAAGCCATCGAGAACCCGGTCCACATCCACGACCTCCACGCCACCCTCCTCCACTGCTTGGGCCTCGATCACGAACGCCTCACCTACCGCTACGGCGGCCGCGACCACCGCCTCACCGACGTCCACGGCACCGTCGTTCGCAACATCCTGAGTTGAAGCCCTCTGCCCCAGAACACAGTCCTTCACCCAGCGGCAGCGGGATAGGTCCGAAGCGAGCATAGGAACGTCCACACCCTATATCCCCCTCGCGCGCCAGCGCGAAAGCCCGACTGGCCCCACGTTCCCTGCGAGCGCAGGACTGATCCCGCGGAGCGCCCCACCAATACCCCCAGCGGAGCGGGATCGGTCCGCAGCGAGCCTTGGAAGCGATCACCAAAAACCCCTCGCGCACAGCACGAAAGCCCAATCCTCCCCCGAGCTTCCTCAGCGAGCGCAGGACTGATCCCGCGGAGCCTCCGGCTCAAAAAACCTGTTGCTGAGGGGTTCCCAACCGGTAGGGTTACCGTCCCTGCAGGTGGTTTTCACCCGTAGGCCACGGCCTTAAACCGGCCCGGCGCAGATGCGCTGGGTGGCCACAATCGTACCCAACTGAATAATCCGGCGCTTCCGCCGGATGGGAA
>CANHYD010000052.1 GCA_947464705.1 Verrucomicrobiota bacterium
ATCCCAACAGGGCCAGCAGCGTGGCATGGAGATCGTGCACGTGGACCTTCTGATCTACGCAGTAAAATCCATAGTCGTCGGTCACGCCATAACTGAAGCCGGGCTTCACGGCTCCGCCAGCCAACCACATGGTAAAGGCATGCGGATGGTGGTCTCGGCCATCGTCTCCTTGAAGGGTTGGAGTGCGTCCAAATTCGCCGCCCCACATGACGAGGGTCTCGTCCCAAAGCCCTCGGGCCTTAAGGTCCTGGAGCAAGGCAGCGATGGGCCGATCCACTTCGGAGGCCAATCGACCGTGCTCTCGGGTAAGGTCTGAGTGCTGGTCCCAATAGCCGTGGCTCGCTTGGACAAAGCGCACCCCGCGTTCGCTGAACCGACGTGCCAACAAGCATTGGCGGGCGAACGACGAAGTCTTGGGGTCATCCAAGCCGTACAGCTTGCGGGTAGCCGGCGTCTCCCGATCAATGTCCATGGCTTCCGGAGCCTCAGACTGCATGCGGAACGCCAATTCAAAGGCCTCGATCTGGGCCTCTAACACCGCATCGGTTCCGACCGAAGTCAGATGATCGCGGTTCATGTCGCCCAACAAATCCAGTTGAGCCCGCTGGGTCTTGGCATCGCCGTTGGGATCGTGGAGGTAATGGATGGTGGCCCGATCGACCGGCACTCCGCCGCCGATGGGCGTTCCCTGGTGGACGGCCGGGAGGAAGGCACTCGACCAATTACCCACCCCGCCATGCCCCAGCGTTGGATTGATGGTGATGAAGCCCGGAAGGTTCCGGTTCTCGCTCCCCAGTCCGTAGGTGATCCACGAACCCATGCTCGGTCGCACCACGGTGTCGGAACCCGTGTTGAGCTTCAGCAACGCGCCGCCGTGGGCTTCGTTGGTTCCGTGAACTGCTTTGAGGAAACACAAGTCATCGGCTCGGGCTCCGACCAATGGAAAGAGATCGCTGATCATCGCTCCCGATTGTCCATAAGGCCGGAATTCCCACGGCGAACGCCGCAAGTTGGAAGTCTTGGCGAACTGGATCCGGGGTTTTTCAAAGGGCAACGGCTTGCCCGAATCCTTCAAGAGCCGAGGCTTCCAATCGAAGGTGTCCACGTGGGAGGGCCCGCCGTGCATGAACAAGAAAATGATCCGCTTGGCCTTAGACCGAAACAGCGGAGCCCGGGCCGCCAACGGGTTGCGCTGAATCTCCGAACCTCTTGCGCGCACACCCGGGGGCATCAATCCCATCAGGGCCAGATTGCCGAAGCCCAAGGCGGAGCGCCGGAGAAGTTGGCGTCGCGAGAGGCGTGAGTTGAGGGCTGAGTTCATGGGGGTCAATAACGGTACTGGAATTCGGAACTGGCCAAGAGCACCTGACACCAACTCGCCCAGCGCTCCGGAGAATCCGGGGCAGCAGCGGTGATTCCCGGTTTGGAGAGAAATGCTAGAGACCGGGCCTGTTCTGCCTCGGTCGGTGGGCGCCCGAGCACCCGCTCGTAAGCCCGTCGGACGCCGTCACTGGACACCAGTCCCCGATCGGAACGGAGATCGGACGCCAACGCGCGCGACTGCTCCTTCACCCAGGGGCTGTTCATCCAAAAGAGCGCTTGATGCGACACCACCGTGGGGGTCCTGCGAGACACGCCAACACTCGGGTTGGCGAAATCGAAGAGAGTCAGCAAGTCATAGACCCGATCACGAACCACGGGCAGGTAGAGGGTGCGCCGCCGAGACCGTTCAGAAACGTCATCCTCCGGGGTGTATTCGTCGTTCTTCCAACCCACCAAGCTCCCGCCCATCGCCGGGTCCAAACGACCAGCGACGGCCAGTACGCCATCGCGGATCATCTCTGCCTCCAGACGTTGACGCGGAAAATGCCACAGCCACTGGTTCTCCGGATCCCGCTCAAAGCCCTGAGGATCGGCTAGAAGTGCCCCCCCTTGACGCCAGGTGGCGCTGGTCAAAATCTGCCGATGGAGCTGCTTCAGGTTCCAACCGCTGTCCACGAAACCGCGCGCCAACCAATCGAGCAATTCGGGATGGGTGGGCTTATCTCCGCGCAGGCCAAAGTTGTCGGAACTGCGCACCAAGCCGTTGCCAAAGTGGGTTTGCCACACCCGATTCACCAACACCCGCGATGTCAGCGGATGATCCGGTTGGGTCAACCAGTGCGCCAATTGAAGACGGCCGCTTTGCGAGGCCGGAATCGCTGGGCTATGACCGACACGGATGGCCTTGGGGAAACCGCGTGGCACCGGGTGGTCGGCCAACTGAAGGTGACTGCCACGGATATGGATCGGCAGGTCGGCCACGGTTCCCTCCTCCACCGCCAGGGCAAAATCCGGAGCCCCTGGATCGCGAAGTTTCAGCGCCTCGCGTTCCTGATCTTTTTGAGCCAAAGCCTTGCGGTCCGCGTCGGAATGGAGCGGCTTGGGATCTTTGGGCAGAGCAAGGACCCCGCCGGCCCCGAAAACCGCCTGCCGGGCCTCCGCCCAGTCGGCCTCATGGCGCTCGCGATCGGTCAGGTGATCGAAGTCCCAACGGGCGATCGCCGGCCAGTCTCGAACTCGCTCCGGCATCTCGAAGGCCTCGCGAACGCGCTCTGGCGTCCAGACCTCCGCTGCAAGGAGGACCTCGTCGAGCCGACCCTGGAAATGCACATGGTTATCGGGGCGGCGTCCAATGGACAGCCGTCCGGATCCTGCCACACGAGGCTTGCCCACCAGGCTTTGCCCAGCGGGTTTTCCGTTCACAAACACCGCCAATGTCCGGCCATCGTAGGTGGCTACTACTTGATGCCACTGCTTCTTCTGGAGGGCTTGGGAGGCTCGCACCGAGACCACGTGTTCAGGCCCACCACCGATGTTCAAGTAAGCCATCGGGTGCCGTCCATCGAGCACCAGAGCATAATGTCCCTCAGACCATTCGTTGTCGTTTTTGGCCACCAACCAACGACGCGCATCACCGTCCTTCGCAAATTCATCGGCATAGACCCAGGTCTGGAGAGTCCAATGCTTCGGCTCCAATTCAGGGCGCGACGGACTGTCGAGATGGTTCTTTCCATTGGCCTGGAATCCTAGACCAACCCGACCCGGGGCCAGTTGGAGCTCTGGCCCCGTTGAGTTGCGGCTCGCGTCCACAGAACTCAACCAGGCGGTGCGGGCGGAGACGTCCTTGGCGAAAGATTCAAGGGTGCGTCGAACACCTGGGGACACTGCGTCTCCCTGCCACCAGTGCTTCCAACGCCCCTCGAGACTGTTGGTGGGGACGGTTCGTGACGAGTCGATCCAAAGAGACAAGTCCTGAGCCAAGGCAGCCTGCCATTCCTTGAGAAGCCCGGCATTGGCCACTCGAAGAATTTCATCGTACTCCTTTCCGATACGAGCCAGCGACGCCTGATGAGCTTCGATGGCCATCATACGCTCCGAGCCGGTGATGCGCCGCTCGTTGAACTTCGAGACAAAGGCCAAGTTTTCCAGGGTCTTGGTGCTTCGCAGAATCCCGGCCAAGGCATAATAATCTTGAGCACTGATGGGATCGAACTTGTGGTCATGGCACCGCGCACAACTCATGGTCAGCCCCAAGAACGCCCGACTCACCACGTCGATCTGCTCATCCACTAAATCCATCACCAGCTTGGGTTTATCCTGCTCGGCCAACATTTTGGGGCCCAGCACCAGGAAACCGGTGGCCATCCAGCGGTCGAAGACGACCGAATCGGGAATACCCGTTCGATCCAGAAGATCACCGGCCACCTGTTCTCGGACAAATGCGTCATACGGCTGGTTGGCATTGAAAGATCGGATCACCCAATCCCGATAGCGCCACGCATTGGCCATCACCTTGTTCTCGTCCTGACCATTGGTGTCGGCATATCGCGCCAAATCGAGCCACCAACGTCCCCACCGCTCTCCATAGGCCGGAGATGCCAAATACCGATCCACCATCCGCTCATAGGCGTCGGGTGAACCATCCGCCAAGAACCCGGCAACGTCGCTGACGGACGGCGGCAACCCCGTCAGGTCCCATGCGACTCGGCGAATTAACGTGCGCCGCTCTGCCTCAGCAGCCCGTTGCAGTCCGTGGGAGGCTAGAGATTGGTCGATGAACCGATCAATCGGGTGCTGTGAAGCTGAACCCGCCGGGACAGAAACAGACATCAACGGATGCAGCGACCACAGCGCAGCAGCCCGAGAACTGACACCACCTTGCCCGACTCCTGCGCTCGTCGAGTCTCCCGAAAGAACTTCCGTGGCCAATGCGACCAGGATCAGGGTGCTCCAAAACCTGCGCAGCCACGAGCTCCCCTGCGGCACCCACCGAATGCCTTCACCAACTGGAATGGAATGTTGTGAGCCCATGGAAACCTTGCGAAATCCTGCCACTGTTCGACCGGTCCGTCCAAGCCTCGTCTCCCGGCGCGCAACCACAGCGACTGCCAGCAGACGCTCGTGCGCTCCGTGGTCATTCAAACCGATGATTTGCGAAGATCGGCATTTTTGCTGACAGACTTGCTTTCGACCTTTCCGGGTCCCATTGTGACGAACCAATTTTGGTAACACCCGCTTGCATGCGGTCTTTTTGATATGAGCGAATCACTGGAGATCAACCTCGACCTCGACAAACTGTTTCAGCCCGCCTGGGCTACATCGCCGTCGGACCCTAACAAATACGCCCGATACGATGGCACTGAAGGCGAATCCCGCGGCGACCGGCGTTTTGGTCGCGGGGATCGTCCTCGCCCCGGCGGCCCTGGTGGCTTCGGTGGCCCCCGCCCCGGTGGACCCGGCGGCTTTGGTGGTCCCCGCCCCGGTGGTTTCGGCGGTCCTCGTCCGGGTGGCCCCCGTCCGGGCGGCCCCCGCTCGCAGGGTGGACCTGGCGGCGACCGTGGCCCTCGGCCGCAGGGCGGGCCCGGCAGCAATGGCGGTCCCGGCATCGCTTGGGATCCCAAGGGCGGCCCCCGTCGCGACGGACCCGGTCGCGGACCGCGTCGTCCGGACTTCCGTCCTGAGCCGCTGATTCCAGTTGAACTAACACTCACCCCTGAACAAGGCGGCGTCAGCTCCTTGGCCCGTCAAATCAAGCTCAGTGGTCGCGCTTACCCCCTCTTCGAGGTGGCGAGCTTGGTCATGCAGAAGCCCGACCGTTACACCGTTGGCTTCAAGGTCATGAAGCGCCGCGACGAGGCCAGCAAGAAGGACGTGGCTGTGCAGCCCCTCTTCGTGTGCAATCTCGATGATACCCTGTGGCTCCACGAAGACGCCGCAGCCGAGCACGCCCTCAAGGCTCATTTCGAGACCTTCTATCAGACCCAAAAAATGCCCTGTGATCCGCCCAAGGGAGTCTGGACCCTGGTGGCACAATGCGGGATGACTGGCGAGCTGCTCGGGCCTCCCAACTTCCACGGTTACCAGGAGAAACTCCGCAAGCTCCACGCCGAGCGGTTCTCCCGGATGAACTTCGACATGTACAAGAGTCGGGTGAAGATCGTGAAGGACGAGGCCATTGTGAAGCAATGGACCGAATCTGTGAGCTTCCGCTTCGAGTACACAGCCCTGAACGTCCCTGAGCCCAAGGTGCTTCAGTCGATGGACGAGGTCCGGTCGCACTTCGCCGAGGTTCATCAGGCTTCGTTCATCAAGCAGGTGGACTCCTTCACGCCGAAGGCCGACGCCAAGCTGCCGGCTGCGTTGCAGACACTGCTGCGAGTTTCCCTCGACAAGGAAAAGCGGTTCCCGATCCGCATCGCCACCGCGTTGAGCAACACGTTCGCCTCCATGGGGCTGCAGTTCTTCAAGCGCGACAAGACCGTGGTCCATGTCGCGGTGGCTCGCCCGCATTATCTGGATGTCGAGAACAGCGTGGTCTCTGAGACCACCAAGAAGATCATCGAGCACATCAACACCACTCTCGGAACCAACCGCAAGCGCTTGGTCGAGACTCTCGCTCCGAGCCCGGCCCCGGTCGAGGCAGCGGTCGAAGGTGGAGCAGCTCCGGCACCCACACCGCTGACCACAGAACAGCAGGCCGTTCTGAACGACCTCCACTGGCTCATCCACCAAGGTCATGTGATCGAATTCGCCAGCGGAATGTTGGAGACGGCCAAGAAGCCGGCACCGCGTCCGACTCCTGCACCGAAGGCCCCGCGGAAGGGTGACAAGCAGACTGGAGCCACCGAGGCTTCTCCGGCAGAGGCCACTGCGGCCCCAGCCACTGAGACCGTCTCGGCTGACGACGTCGCCGCTTCCCTCGCCCAAGAGGCCCCTGCCGCAGAGGCGGCTGCCGAACATCCGACCGATTCCAGCGAAACCACCCCGGAGAACCCTCCGGAGAAGGCTCCTGAAGCCGTCTGATCGAGACCGATCAACAAAATCGTGAACGGCACCCTCCGGGGTGCCGTTTTCCTTGAGACTCCCAACATTCCAACCCCAAATCGGATCCCCGTGACCCAGCAGGAGGAAATTCAGCGCCGGCGTACCTTTGCGATCATATCGCATCCGGATGCCGGCAAGACCACGCTCACCGAGAAACTCCTGCTCTACGGCGGTGCCGTCCAATTGGCCGGCTCCGTCACAGCCCGCAAGAATCAGCGGGCCACCACCTCGGACTGGATGGAATTGGAGAAAAAGCGCGGTATTTCGATCAGTTCCACGGTCCTACAGTTCGAATACTCCGGTTACCACATCAATCTTCTCGACACTCCGGGACACAAGGATTTCTCGGAAGACACTTACCGCGTCCTCACAGCGGTGGATGCGGTCATCATGGTCATCGACGCCGGCAAAGGCGTTGAATCCCAGACCCGTAAGCTCTTCGAAGTCTGCGCCCGACGGGGTGTCCCCATCTTCACCTTCATCAACAAGATGGATCGCCCCTCCCGAGACCCGATCCAGCTGATGGATGAGTTGGAGGCCGTGTTGGGAATCCGCTCCTGCGCCATGAACTGGCCTCTGGGCAACGGTCCCGAGTTCCGCGGCATTTACGATCGCGCTGAGAAGCGGGTGCACCTCTTCGAGCGTGTGGTGGGCGGCATGTACCGCGCTCCGGTCAACGTCACCGGCTTGGAAGATCCGATCGTTCGGTCCAAGTTGGACGAACTGACTTACGCTTCTGTCCGAGAACAAATCGAAATGGTGGAAATGGCGGGCACCGAGTTCGATCACCCACAGGTCCTGAAGGGGAAACTCACGCCCGTCTTCTTCGGATCCGGCGTCAACAATTTCGGTGTCCAACTGCTTCTAGACCGTTTCCTCCAGTATTCTGTCGCCCCCCAGGGCCGGTCGGTAGCCCGGGACCTCTGAAGGACGGCCATCGATTGGGCGATTGAGGAATCCCAATTGGCCACCCACAGTGAATCAGGCCAATCCGGTCTGGCTTGCAGGTGCGCTGTCGAGCGCTCCCCGAACCAACATGTCCCGGGGAAACTCAAAGCCCGTCGGCGTTACCCGCTCCGGGCTCTCGCGGATTACGGGTCTAGCCTGCGTTCGTGGCAACACCGCAGATCTAACGGGATCGCTGGGGCTTAGGGCCACGACCCGGGAAGGTCAATTCAGCGATGCCGGACTTGTCCAACTCCCCGAGTCCCAGATCCACCATGCGTGTGTACTGCCCCAGTGCGGCCTTGGCCAACGGCACCTTGCGCTTCACCTTCTTGGCAAGATTGACGGCGATACCGGAATCCTTGGCAGCGTGAGCCGCGCTGAAGAAGCAGGCATGATCGCGTTTCTGCATGTCTTCACCATCGGTCTCCAATACCCGGGAATTGGCTCCGGTCTGCGAAAAGACTTCGCGGAGCACCCCCAAGTCCAGACCCAAGGCCGCCCCCAAGCCCAACCCTTCTGCGAGACCTGCGGTGTTGATGTTCATCACCATGTTGACCAGCGCCTTAACCTGTGCCGCCGTGCCAGCAGCCCCGATATAGCGCCGGGAAGCCGACAGCTTGGCCAAGATGGGTTCAGCCCGTTCGCAAGAGCGCTTTTCCCCCGCCGTCATCAAGTACAAGGTCCCTTGGCGAGCTTGGGTGATACTGGAGGCCATGCAGGCCTCAACACTCTCAGCGCCCACCGCCTGAGCTCGGGTTTCCACCATCACGTGGGTGGCGGGACTGACGGTCGCACAGTTGATGAACAATTTCCCCGAGGCGCCTTTGAGCAGGCTGTCCCCTTTCTGAGCAAACAGCGCCTCCATCGAGTCATCATCCGAAACCACCGTAAGAACCACGTCGGCCAAGGCGGTCACTGCGGACAATCGCGACGGGGCTTCGCACCCGAGTTCCTGAGCCAATGATTTGGCCTGCTTCCGGCGAAGGTCATAAACGGCGGTCACATGGAAACCCGAGTCCTTCAGCCGTCGGGCCATATTGGCCCCCATGCGTCCCACTCCCACACAGGCGATTCGATTGCTCATAGATGATTGATTCCGAAAAGTGTTCGCCGTTGTCTCAACGCTCAGAGCGGATGCCCGCGGTCGCTCCGGAAGCGTTGCCTCGAGCGTTGGACAACTCCAAGAGGTCGATCAAGATTCTCTCGGCCTCCCGAAGATTCACATCGGCTGCGACTCCATCCTGATCGTCATCGCCGTCTTCTTGACCCGCCTCCCGCAATCGACGCCGTTCGGCGATGGTCTCTTTCGAAGCGCCTGTTTTCAGGGCACGGGCATCACGGGCCGTTGCGGCCACTACAGGCTTGGCGGCTTTAGGCTCCGGGAGACCGGGTTGGGCGGCGTTCTTGAGAGTGATTTCGTAAGCGACAGGCTCCGTCTCATTACGGCTCTTGATCTCAGCCTTGCGGACAGCAGCTCGGTTGCGATCGGTTTCCATTTCTTGCCGACGCTTCTTTTCATTCAGTGAAACACTCCGATCAGCCAAGAGCTTCTTGTACCGTTCGATGTCTTCGCCGATGTAGGCGTAGTCTCGATCTTTGGCCAACCGATCGCTGGAGCGGCGCTGAAGTTCCGGAAGCGCCCGAGTCACCCGATCCATCTTGTCAAAGCGAACGGGCGGAATCGTGTTCCACGGCAAGGCGTTGCTCAGCGCCGATTCTCCGATATCCGCGAAATTGTTGATGCTGGGCAGCACCAAATCCGGAACCACACCCTTGAGTTGGGTGGAGGACCCCGACGGACGGAAGAACTTGCTGATGGTCACCTTGACCTGACCCGGTTTTCCGGTTCCGCGGTAGAAGGGTTCGAGACTCTGCAGGTTCTGGACGGTGCCCTTTCCATGGGTAGAACTATCACCGACAACGATTGCTCGACCGTAATCTTGGAGAGCTCCAGCCAGAATCTCTGAGGCGGAGGCACTGAAGCGGCTGGTCAACACCACCAAGGGGCCGTCGTACAGCACAGCGGAATCGTCATCTTCCAAAATCCGCTGCTGCCCGAGCGAGTTGACCACCTGAACCACGGGTCCGGTCTTGATGAACAACCCAGTCAAACTAACGCACTCTTCGAGGGATCCACCGCCATTGCGCCGCAAATCCAACACCACGCCATCGACCCCCTCGGTCATGAGCTTGCGCAACAGCTTGGCGACGTCGGCGGTAGGGCTCTTGGTCGCACCATTGCCACCGATCGCTCCACTGTAGAAAGCCGGGAGATCGATGACGCCGATCCGGTTGGTCTTGCCAGCGCCATTGGGCAACAGCACCAACTTGGCTTTCGCCTCCTGGTCTTCCAGCGGAATGGTATCCCGGACGATGGTGATCGTCTTGCGGGTGCTGAGATCGGAGCCCGCGGGGATGTAGGTGAGCGTGACCCTGGAACCCTTGGGCCCACGGATCTGCTCCACGACCTTTTGGAGCTTCTCGTCGATCACATCCACCGGAGGTTGCTTGTCTTGGGCCACCGCCACGATCTTGTCGCCGGCCTTGAGATTCTTGCTCTTTTCGGCAGGACTTCCCGGCTTGATCTCGGTGATGGTCGCATACCCATCCTCACTGGTGAGCACGGCTCCGATACCCACGAAGGACAGTGTCATCGACATGCTGAAGGCCTCTTCTTCGCGAGGGCCGAAATAATTGGTGTGCGGGTCGTAGGAATGGGCCAGCGCATCCAAGTACCATTGCAGCACTTCCTTGGACTCGAACTGCTTGAGATTGCGCATCACCCGGTTGTAGCGCCGGTTCAGTGTCTTCACGATTTCATCGTGGCGATCCCCCTGGAGGTTGCTCTCGAAGTAACTGCGTAAATCGGCAGGCCCCTTGAACTTCCCGGCTTCAGCCATCTTGGCCACCACACCCGACCGATTGGTGGAGAGGTTGGAATGCAGTCGAGCCTCCAAACCAGTCAGGTACAAATCTGCCACCTTTTTGCCGCTCGCGAGTATCGGCTTGGTCACCATTTTCGCGGGAGCCACGGCCGGCGCCGCGTTGGTTTCGCCTCCGGTCTCGGTCTCGGTCTCGGGAGGGCTGGTCATCTGAGTCCAGACATTCGTCGCCAGTGTGGCGAAGTCTCGGTTGAGTTTCTCCGAGAGATACTCGAAGCGCAGTCGATCCTTCCAAACCGACTGAAGCTCGGTGAGATCTTTGGGTCTCAGCGCATCTTTGCGGTTCAAAAGAATCTTGGTGTCCGCATCGAAAGTGAACTTCTCGGTCTTCAGCACTCCTTGAACCAACGCATACTGTTGATCGATGTGTTGTAGGTAGCGGTTGAAGATCTCATAGGCCGGACGGGTATCCCC